>JAKPTX010000068.1 GCA_029570835.1 Bacteroidota bacterium | reverse complement strand
TTAAGAGATTGAAGTCTCCTAAGATCCCATAACTTTCGAATTAACGTTGCAAAATTATAAATTATTTTAGAGTTAGACGTTAAAAAAACTAAAAAGTTTAATTTTAAGGCTAATAAACAGCAAATCAAAATAATATATCTTAATAAAACCGATAAATAAGGGAAATAATCACATATCAACCAAATTATTTTGCAAAAATTAGTCAAAATATTGATATTTCTTACTTCATATTTCTTATTTCTTATTTTTGATTAAAAAAAATGGGCTCTTACGAACCCATTTTTATCATCTATTGTAAGTTTTTAACTCTTAGCAATTGCAGCCTTTACAGCCTGCTTTACTTTCCTTAATGGAAGCCTGTGCAGCTGCCAAACGAGCTACAGGAACTCTAAATGGAGAACAGGAAACATAAGTTAATCCGGTATTAAAGAAAAATTCTACTGATGCAGGGTCACCACCATGCTCTCCACAAACACCAATCTTCAGATTAGGCTTGGTTGTTCTTCCCAAAGTAACTCCGGTGCGTACCAATTGTCCAACGCCTCCCTTATCGATGGTATTGAATGGGTCATTATCGATAATATGTTGATCAACATAACTATGAATGATGGTATTCACGTCATCTCTGGAGAATCCGAAAGTCATCTGAGTTAAGTCATTGGTACCAAATGAGAAGAAATCTGCCAATTGAGCAATCTCATCAGCAACAATAGTAGCACGTGGAGTCTCAATCATAGTTCCATAAGTGTAGTTAATTTTAACTCCCATACTCTTCTCAACTTCTGCATGGATTTGATCAGCAATCACTTTTTGGTGTTGTAACTCAGCCAAATTCACTGTCAATGGCACCATGATCTCTAATTGAGGATGTTGTCCTTCTTTCATCAACTCAGCGGTAGCCTGGAATAGTGCACGATATTGAGTAGCAGTAACTTCAGGATAAATGATACCCAAACGAACACCACGAAGTCCCATCATAGGGTTGGTTTCGTGTAGTGCATCGATTCTGCTCTTAATCACCTCATAAGGTAAACCTGTTTCTTTTGCTAATTCACGTTGTTTATCTTCAGTTTGAGGAACAAATTCGTGCAATGGTGGGTCCATCAAACGGAAAGTTACCGGTCTGCCATCCATTACTTTCATGGTTCCCTTTACAGCTTTTAAGATATAAGGCTCTAATTCATTCAAAGCAGCTACTCTCTCTTCCGTATTGGTTGCCAAAATCATATTACGTAATTTAGCCAATGGTTCTTCGCTATTCTTACCGTAGAACATGTGCTCGATACGGAATAACCCTATACCTTCAGCACCAAAATCTAAAGCTCTTTGTGCATCCTCAGGAGTATCAGCATTGGTACGTACGCCCATTACTCTGTACTCATCCACGATGCTCATAAACTCTTGGAATCTTGGATTTTCAGTTGCATCCATAGTTGCAACTTCTTGGTCATAAACCCATCCCTTTGTACCGTTCAAGCTCAAAAGATCTCCTTCTTTGAATGATTTATCCCCAATTTTAAGCGTTCCTTTATCTAAATCGATATGTACGGCGTCACAACCAACGATACAGCATTTACCCCAACCACGAGCAACCAATGCTGCGTGAGAGGTCATTCCTCCTCTGGCAGTTAAGATTCCGTTAGCGGCACTCATACCTTCTACGTCTTCCGGATTAGTTTCTTCGCGAACCAGGATTGCTTTTTTCTTAGCACGTTGATATTCGATAGCTTTTTCACTGGTTAATGCGATATAACCTACTGCTCCTCCTGGACCGGCAGGTAATCCTTTCGCAATCACTTCAAATTTTGCCTCACTGCGTGGGTCTAGAATAGGGTGTAACAACTCATCCAACTGAGCGGGTTCAACTCTCATTACCACTTCTTGTTTGTCGATCAAACCTTCATGAAGCATGTCAAGAGCCATATTTACAGCTGCAACTCCGGTACGTTTTCCAACGCGGCATTGTAGCATATAAAGCTTTCCCTCCTGAATTGTAAACTCAATATCCAGCATATCTTTATATGCTTCCTCTAATTTAACACGAATATCATACAACTCCTTGTAAGTCTCAGGCATTAATTCCTGCATAGAGGGGAGATGTTTATTTTGTTCGTTTTTAGTGTCATCATTAAGAGGACTTGGAGTACGAATACCTGCTACCACATCCTCTCCCTGAGCATTGATCAACCACTCTCCGTAGAAAATGTTATCACCTACAGCGGGGTCACGGGTGAAAGCTACACCGGTAGCAGATCCTTCGCCCATATTACCGAACACCATTGCCTGTACGTTAACAGCAGTACCCCAATCATCCGGAATATTTTCGATACGACGGTATGAAACAGCTTTTTTTCCATTCCAGCTCTTGAAAACCGCTTTGATACTTCCCTCTAATTGTGCTCTGGCATCATCCGGAAACTCTACTCCCAAAACTCTCTTTACTGTAGCTTTGAACTCATTGGATAGGTGTTCCAAATCCTCAGCAGTCATGTCTGTATCTGATTTATATCCTTTTGATTTTTTGAAAGCATCCAACTGATCATCTAAAATTTTACGGATTCCCACACCTTCAGCAGGCTCTAACCCTTCTGCTTTTTCCATTACCACGTCAGCATACATCATAATCAAACGACGATATGAGTCATACACAAAACGAGGATTATTGGTTTTCTTAATCAAACCGGGGATAGTATTGGAACTCAAACCAATGTTCAATACAGTATCCATCATACCGGGCATCGATGCACGTGCTCCGGAACGAGAAGAAAGCAATAATGGATTAACAGGGTCATCATATTTGAGTCCCATGTTAGCTTCTACCGATTTCATACCTTCCCATACTTGATCCATGGTACCGGCTGGTAGTTGCTCATTATTTTTATAGTAGTCTGTACAACATTCTGTAGTGATTGTCATACCGGCAGGTACCGGTAACCCCAAAAGACACATTTCGGCAAGATTGGCACCCTTACCACCCAACAAATTTTTCATGTCAGCTCTTCCTTCAGCAGTCTTTCCTCCAAAGGTGTAAACATACTTTTTACTCATTTTTTTCTAAATTTTAAAGTGTTAATTATATGTGAATTATCATTTCTTTTTAAAACGCGCAAAGATACTAAAAAAAAATGAGATTTTGGGTGACTAATCTCTGATATTTATGGAATCAAAAAATAGAACTACAAATAGAGATAATATAAAAAAAAAAGGTACTTTTGCAGTTTACACTGATACGTAAAGAGCTAACATGAAAAAAGAGATTTTATCAAAAATAGAAAACAACAAAGAGGTTGTTGGAATTATCGGATTAGGTTATGTCGGACTACCATTAGCAGTTAATTTTGCCGAAGCCGGAGTCAACACATTGGGATTTGACAAAAATCAGAAAAAAGTGGACATGATCAATCATGGCGATAACTACATTGGGGACATCCGCGATGCGGTATTGCGCAGTGTTGTGATTGATGAGCACTTTTTAGAGGCCACTACCGACTTCTCGCGCATCCGCGAGTGCGATGCCCTACTGATCTGTGTACCAACACCACTCGACAAATTTCGCAAGCCCGACATGAGCTATATCGAAAGTGCATGCCTTGAGATTGGACGGAATATGACACCCGGAACGTTTATCTGTCTGGAAAGCACTACCTACCCTACTACTACCGAAAACTTTATGCTTCCCATCATTGAACGGGAAAGCGGTCTAAAGGTAGGTAAAGAGTTCTGGATGGCTTATTCTCCCGAACGGGTGGATCCCGGAAATGTCAACTTCCATACCCGTAACACACCCAAAGTGATTGGCGGATTTACTCCCGACGGACTGGAAATTGGAATCAAACTCTACAGCAAAGCAATCGAAACGCTTCATCCTGTTTCCTCACCAAGGGTTGCAGAGATGGTCAAAATTCTTGAAAACACCTATCGCTTGATTAACATCAGCTTAATCAATGAGTTAGCATTGCTTGCAGGCAAAATGGATATCAACATCTGGGAGGTGATTGAAGCGGCTAAAACCAAACCATTTGGATTCCAGGCTTTCTATCCCGGACCCGGTATTGGTGGACACTGCATTCCGCTTGACCCGTTCTATTTGGAGCATATCGCCAAGCAGTACGATTTCGACCTCAGCATGATTCACACAGCAGGGCATATCAATATGCGGATGCCGCACTATATGTACATCAAGATAGCCACAGCATTGAACAAACACCAAAAATCGGTGAATGGAAGTAAGCTTCTATTTTTGGGTGTAGCTTACAAACCCGACATCAACGATGAGCGCGAGTCACCTGCTCTTGATATTATGGATATCGTTGCGCACAAAAGGGGCATCATCTCCTACAACGACCCGCACATACCGCATGTAAAAACAAACAAAGGACATGTTTATCACTCCGTAGAGCTCACCCAAGAAGCGATCGAAAATGCTGACTGTGTTGTGCTCACTACCAATCACTCCGCCTTCGACGTAGAAATGATCAAAAAGCATGCCAAAATGATTGTGGATATGCGCAATATGATCCCTGAAGGAGGCGAAAATGTTTATAAATTGTAGATATCCACTTTTAGCTCGTTACTGCCGCAATCATAATCGTAATGTAATAATTGATGCAGTGTAAAACGGTTAATAGTAATAAATTTTTATTATCATTATCAGTAAAAAAATCAAAACTCCGATTTGTTTCAATCTGATAATCAAAGTTCAATTTATTCCATTTAAAATTACTTTCCGCAACCATAAATGGTTCCTCATTCTCGTCAATCAGAACAAACTTATTACCCAGCAGCCCTTTTTGTTTCAGTAGAAAGTGTTTTTCTTTCTTATCAAAATAGGTCTTGATTACAATTCCTTTCCAACCCATTTTAATATCCAATAAAACTTCATCTCCTTGTTTTAGTTCAATTTTTGAATCCCAAAAACCCTTTGATTCAAGTTGATATTGTTGACCATTAGTCAGTACAATTTCAGCTTCAAATGAGTACCACTTTTTGTACAATAATTCTCCAACTTCTTTGTTATCAGATATTAAACTGAAATTTTTTGTGTTTGCCGAATTGGCCCTGTATTCTCCCATGGTAAAACGATTTTATAACGAAGAGCAAAGATACAACTTTTTGAAGGAAGAAGGTAGAAGGTAGAAGGTAGAAGGTGAAAAATTACAAATTACGAATCGACCTCCCCTAGCCCCTCCAAAGGAGGGGAATTGACCTTTGCTCTTTTGAAAAAATCTCCCGAAGAGCACTCCTCCCTCGGAGGAGGCAGGAGGTGGTCACAAAATGCGGAAATCAGCCACTCAATTAAAATTTTACGATAAAAAATCCATCTTTCTCCTTCAAAATAACCCCGTAGGGGTGATATGATTGTAGCATGAAAGGAATAACAAAGAGCCAAAAGAACCCCGAAGGGGTGACATGATTGTAAAATGAATATTATAATAAATTTGGGCTAAAGCCCGGTATGATAGATCTCATCCGCAACCCCGACCTAAAGGTCGGGGCTATTGAATTGAATATCAATGAAATATATAAAAAAAGAAACGCATTCAAATCCTGCATATCTAAAGAGGTAAATATTCCAGAGTGGGGAAATAGGATAACAACAGAGGAAAGAATATTCTGCCCCCTGTTAATTTAAATTTAGAAATAAGAAGGAAGAAATAAGAAGTATAAAATTAGAATTAACGGAAGGCGAATTGCGAAATCTATTTCAATGAGTACACAATGCCGACTCCAATGATTTCTTTGAACTGGACTCTTCGAATACGGGTTCTCGGTTGATCCATGCCGTTCTCCCACTCGTCAAATCGTACTTTTTCGTTGTATTTGAGCGAGGTTGAAATCCTGAACTGTAATACTTTTAAGAATTGATACGATAAAGTTAAATCCCAGTCAACCTTAAAGTTACCAAACTTCTGGATAGGATCTTTGTATGGAGTATAGAGTTCCAGTACAGTCACTAATTTTAAGTCTTTGACTATTTCTTTATTGACGTTGATCTTTACTTTAGGTCCTACAGTGGTAACACTTTTTTTGTCAACAGGAACCCCATAATCTGCTCTCAAAATTGAATCATGACAACTTGTAACCAACCCTGCAGCGGGCGAAATATAAACCGACAACCAATCCTTATATTTCCAATCCACTCCGATGGAAATATCTGTATAGGCAGGAGCTAAGAAATTGGAAACCCGCTTGGGTTCTGTTAATGCGGGATGCTGCTGGGGATAACGGTAGCCTAATGCATGATACGATTTAAAAGTCATTAATCCGGTAATGTAGATATTTTTCGCAACTTCATAACCAAACTTGGATGCAAAATTAATTTTATCTGTAGATTTTCTCCATACGGGTAGCAATTCTGATGAATACATAATCCCCAATTCAGCATCCCACTGCGATTCCCAAGACAACTTATCTTGTTTATAATTGAGTTGGAGTTTTGAAAAAAGAACCGCATCGAAATGTTTGTAGCCGCCATCTGTCCAGTTCCACTGATCTGTTTGCGCTAAATTGAGCCCCATTTCACCGGATAATCTCCAATAATCCAACCAATAATAATACCCATTACCCTCATCTATAGGTTTTAAATCCAGTATTTTCAAATCCTGATCAGGCAGTTCCGGCTTTACAACTTCTTGAGAAAAGAGTGGCTTGTAAATGTAAAATAGAAATAATAAGAGAAAAACATTTATTTTAAACAGATCAATCCTATCCATTCGTTTCATTTAGCGATTAAACTTTTTAAAAGCGTTCCACCAACGATCTGAAATCAAATCTTTACATGCCATATCATAATCTTTCTTGGAGCAAGGGAGATAATACTTTTGAACTACTTGAGACTGCTTACTTGTAACAGGAACAATAACCCACCATCTGCCCGATCTTTTGCTTTTAAAGAAAACCAAATCTTCAATATGACCCGATACCGGAACACTATATTTCAAATATTGATCTTTCTCTTTAAAGTGGGTATCCCCTATCCTGCGTCTGAATCCTTCAACAAAATACCAGACTACGTGTGCAATCAACTGAGAGGTTTGATCTTGATAATCAAGAGAAGGGCTATACTCATAAATTCCAATGGAGGAGAGTTTATCGCTGACACCGGCATACATCGCAATTTGACACAATTCTTCTCCGTAAAACCCGTGTGGAGAACTGTGCGGATGACCGGGAGCATCCCCTTTTCTCACGCAGGATATATCAATAGAAAGCAGATCCGCATTTCTAACAATCGGTTCTACTTCATCCATATCTTGTCTAATTAATCCTAAACGATAGGTCTCAAAAAAGAGACTTTCCATCTCCTTAACCTCTCTTGGAGAGTTTAAATAAGTTTGATATCCAACCTGAGCATAATTAAACAAATAGCTGGGCTCCTGCAATAGAATCGATGTCAAATAGGATTGAGAGTTGATTTTGGGAGCATTGGGATTCAAATCGAACAAGGAGTCGACAGAGACCATGTTCACCACCTGTTCCATTTTTTGATACGCCATATAGTTTGCGAACACCAAATCGTTACCTCCCCCCAATATGATAGGAACCACATCCCTTTCAATAAAGAAAACCAATATCTCAGATAGGATCTCATAGGTATCTTCACATGTTTCTCCAACTTTAAGATTTCCTAAATCCAATATTGATATAGCAGTTCCCCACGAATAAAGCTTATAAAACTGTTTTCTAATTTCATCCGGAGCAAAAATAGCACCTTCATTTCCAACTGTATTGCGTGCTTCAGGAACTCCGATAATGACCAATTGGTAGGAGTTTTCCATCCAATTCTTTTGGTAATGGGCAAAATGGGTGTGTGCATTAACGATTAATGTAGGATCACCCTTTTGGAGATCTTTTACTTTCTCCAAAGGATAGGGGTCAAAAAAACTTAAAACATCCATTGTCATTATTTTTTCTTAGAAAATCTTTTTTTAGCAGTTGGAGTTGTATTTTTAATTATATCCAAACACTCTTGATAAGTTAATTTTTCGGCAACAGTCCCTTTAGGAAGTTTAAAGTTATCCGTTCCATTGGTCAAATATGCTCCATACCTTCCATTCATCACTTTAATCTTCTCATCCTCTTTAAAAGCAAGAATAACATTTTTTGTTTTACTATTCTTTATCCACGCAATGGCATCATCAAGGGATACCTCTGAAGGAATAACGCCTTTTTCCAGAGTAATATTTTGTGAATCATATTTAATATAAGGCCCATACCTTCCTATGATGACATGAACTTCGTGTCCATTGTACTCTCCCAACAGTCGGGGTGCCCTTTCAGCGTCCATCTTCTTTTTGTTTTCTACCAACTCAATAGCTCTATCAAAATCCACTTCATTAGGGTCTTCATTTTTTGGGATAGAAACAAAGTTATCCCCATATTTAACATAGGGTCCAAATTTTCCAATACCTACTACCAGATTTTCATTTTCGTAAACACCTACTGTTTTGGGAAGTTTAAAAAGATCCAAAGCCTCTTCCAGAGTAATCGTTTCAATAAATTGGGACTCCTTCATTCTTGCATAAACAGGCTTTTGATCATCACTATTTTCGCCAATTTGAACCATAGGACCATATTTACCCAACTTAGCATAAACATTCGCTGACGTTTTCGGGTCTTGTCCCAATAATCTTTCACGATTAGCCCTTGATGTATGTTGCATCGCTTGATTTACAGATTCATGGAATCCTTTATAAAAAGTATCAATCATTTTCTTCCAGGATTTTTCCCCTTCAGCAATCTCATCAAACTCTTTTTCCACCCCTGCGGTAAAGCCATAATCCAGAATATTCTCAAAATTCTCTTGTAGATAATCATTAACCACTATTCCAATATCTGTAGGAAATAGTTTATCTTTTTCAGCACCGAATTTTTCCTTTTTAGACAGTTTTGTAATTTGATCATTTTTTAAGACCAATTGCAGATACTCTCTATCCTGACCGGGTCTGTTACTTTTCACCACATACTCTCTTTTTTGGATTGTCGTGATAGTAGGTGCATATGTAGAAGGTCTTCCAATACCCAAATCTTCCAACTTTTTGACCAAACTGGCTTCAGTGTATCGGGCGGGTGGTTGTGAGAATCTTTGTGTTGCATGAATCTCTTTATTAATCACTGTTTCTCCCTTTTTCAATGGAGGTAACCAGCCTTTTACTTCTTCTTCCTCTTCATCTTTGGACTCTGAATAGACCTTCAAAAAGCCTTGAAACAGGATCACCTCTCCATTAGCAACAAACTTCTCTTCCCTATTGGGAACAGGTATATTGATCGTGGTTTTTTCGATTTCAGCATCACTCATCTGTGAGGCAATCGCTCTTTTCCAGATTAAATCATACAATCTTTTAGCCGAAGCATCTCCGGGAATAGTATGATTTTTAATATTGGTTGGTCTAATCGCTTCGTGTGCCTCTTGAGCTCCCTTTATTTTACTTCTGTATTTTCTGGTTTTAGAGTACTCCTTACCATACAGTTGAATAATCTCTTCTTTAAAACTTTCTATAGCAAAGTCGGAAAGATTGACAGAATCTGTTCTCATGTAAGTAATATAACCGGCTTCATACAACTGCTGAGCTACAACCATTGTTTTACTTACTGAAAAGCCTAATTTTCGGGAAGCTTCCTGCTGTAATGTAGAGGTTGTAAAAGGAGCAGCAGGTGATCTTTTGGCAGGAGACTTCTCTATTCCATCAATCACAAACTGAGCGTTAATACAACTATTCAAAAAATCTAAAGATTCCTGTTGTGTATCAAACCTTTTATTTAAAACTGCTTCGAACTCATGTTGTTTGGACTCATCTGCATAAAACTCCCCAACAACCCTATAGTTGGATGTAATATCAAAATCAATAATCTCTCTTTCTCTTTCAACAATCAATTTAACGGCTACTGACTGAACTCGTCCTGCGGATAGTTGAGGTTTAACTTTTCTCCATAGAACAGGCGACAATTCAAATCCAACCAATCTATCCAAAACCCTTCTGGCTTGTTGGGCATTCACCAGGTCAATATCCAGATCACGGGGTGATTGGATCGCTTTTTCTATTGCAGATTTCGTAATTTCGTGAAATACAATCCTTTTGGTTTTTTCTACCGGAATACCAATAGCCTCCATTAAGTGCCAAGAAATAGCTTCCCCCTCACGGTCATCATCCGTTGCCAACAACACCAATTCTGCATTGTCTGCTAATTTTTTGAGATCTTGAATCATTTTTTTCTTATCCGGAATCAGCTCATACTGAGGCGTAAATCCGCCGGAAATATCGATTCCTATCTCCTTCTGAGGTAAATCTCTCACGTGTCCTTTACTGGAGACTACTTCATATTTGTTATCAATAAATTTTTGAATAGTTTTAGCCTTGGCAGGTGACTCTACAATAATTAAGTTTTTTTGCATATTGTATTTTGTTTTTATTTTTAGTTGTTCTTAATAAATAAGGAGTGTCCTAATAATTCCTCAGCTTCTTCAAAGTGTCCCATTGCTATTTTTCTCCTAATCTGTGTAGATCTGACAGCAATATCATCTAAAAGGTACTCTTCAATCATCAATATATCTATTCCTTGCAATTCTGCAAGATGATGCGTTGAAGAATAAGTGCCACTCCTATTTTTCCCAAAACGATGATTGGGCCCCATAATCAAATATCTTGTTTTCAACTTATCAATCAAAACCTGTTTAATAAACTGCTCTGATGTCAACTCGGCAAACTCCTTAGTAAAAGGAATAATGTAGAGATAGTCAATGGGTTGTTGTGATAATAGCTCAATCTTTTGTTCCAAAGAGGAGATCAAAAAGAAATCTGAATTTTGATAAAGTACTTCCTGAGGATGGGGTTCAAATGTTACCACAATAGAAGGAAGTCTTTTTTCCAGAGCTGTTTGACATAACTGTTCCAAAACCTGACGATGTCCCCTGTGTACACCATCAAAAGAACCAATGGTAACAACAGATCCACGGATATCAGGTATAGGTTCAAAATTAGTTATTATCTTCATTACAATCTATCTTAACTGTGCACCACACTCTTTTTCGAAGGCTGCAATTAACTTATTCATTATTTTGTTAATCTCTTCCTCTGTTAGAGTTTTATTTTCATTCTGAAGTACAAAATTAAGGGCATAGGATTTCTTATCATCCCCCAGGTTAGCTCCTTCATAAACATCAAAAAGCATTACTTTTTTCAATTTTGAACCTCCATACTTAAATGCTATCTCTTCGAGCTTTTGGTAATCCACAGAACGATCCAATATCAATGAGAGATCTCGTTTCACGGAAGGATAAGGAGAAATCGGTTGATAAACAATATCAGGTGTTCCAAAATTTTTGAGTAATACTTTAAGATCAACTTCAGCATAATAAACCGTTTTTTTTATATCAAACAGTTTTAAAACTTTAGGATGTACCTCACCCATCTGCAAAACAACCTGATCATCTACCAGATATTCAAGACCTTCGATAAACAAACTATTTTGAAGCAAATTTGATGTTATTTTGTCTACCGGTGTATTTGCCTTAATAAACAGATGTTCAATTATATTTTTTAAATAAAAGAGATCAGCTTCCTCTTCTCTCTGATTCCAGGTTTTTTCGAACTTTTTACCTGTTACCAGTAGCGCCATCTTTTCCTTTTCATGATATTTCTCTGTTACTTCCGCATCAGGAGAAGCATTCGGATTCAAAAAATAAGTTTTACCAAACTCAAATAATTTCAAATTCGGATTCCCATTATTGATATTTCTCTCAACAGTTTCCAACGCACCTATCATTAAAGTTTGTCTCATAGAATCCAACTCATTACTCAAAGGATTCAAGATTTTCACAATAGTTGAAGAATCACTCACCTGCATTTGTTCCAAATAAGCACTTTTAGTCAAGGAGTTATTCATCATCTCATAAAATCCATTGGCAATCAAATGCAAAGAGATCTCTCTTTGAAAATGGGTAAGACTTTTCTGAGGAGTTTTTTGCATCACAAAATTAAGCTCTTCAGGAAGTTCTACCTGATTATATCCATATATTCTCAAAATCTCCTCGATTAAATCCACAGGTCTTGTTACATCACTCTTATTATGAGGAACTTCCACCAACAGATGCTCCGTATTTTGAACTGTGATGTTAAACCCCAAAGATTGGAGAATACTGATGATCTCATTATCTTCTATTTTTTTTCCAATCAATTCCCCTACCTGTGTAAGGGAGAGTAGTATTTTATCCTTTTCTACTTCATATGGATAGAGATCAATAATTTCTGAAAATTGAGATGCTCCTGCAATATTTTGAAGCAAATTGGCCGCTCTTTTTAAAGCATACAATGTCATATCCAAATCACATCCTCTTTCAAATCTAAAAGCTGCATCAGTTTTGAGATGGTGTCTTTTAGATGTTTTTCTTACTGAAATAGGATTGAAATAAGCACTTTCAATAAAAATATTTTTGCTTTGCTCAGTAATACCGGACTCTATTCCGCCATATACTCCGGCAATACACATTGGAGCCGATTGATTGCATATCATCAAATCCTCCTCATCCAATTTTATCTCATGCCCATCCAACGTAATAAAAGGGGTTCCTGTGGGTAAATTTTGAACAATTATCTCCCCCCCTACAATCTTTTCACTATCAAAAGCATGCAATGGTTGTCCTGTTTCAAACATTACATATTGTGTAATATCCACTACATTATTGATCGGTTTTATCCCAATTGAAAGCAGTCTATCCTGTAGCCATTTAGGAGACTCTTCCACAGTAATATTATCAATACAAATACCTGAATACCGTGCACAAGCCTCATTATTTTTAATATCAATATCTATCTTTGTTGTATTAGCTGAAGGCAACAGATCTGATACTTCGGGTAGTAGGAGAGTTGAGCAAGGAATATCATTATGTTTCATAACTGCATACAGATCTCTGGCTACACCATAATGTGAAGCAGCATCTCCCCTATTGGGAGTTAATCCTATTTCAAAAATATAGTCCTCTTCTATTTTGAAAAGTTCAGCTGCCGACAATCCCACAGGCGTATCCTCCGGTAAAACCAGAATACCTTTGTGAGAAGTACCCACACCAATCTCAACCTCTGAACAAATCATTCCTTCCGAAACTTCACCTCTAATCTTGGATTTCTTAATCACAAACGGTTTATCTCCGGAATACAAAGTAGTACCGATAGTTGCAACAATCACCTTTTGACCTGCTGCCACATTGGGAGCACCACAAATCACATTAAGCGAAGTATCTTCACCAATGTCAACTGTAGTAAGATGAAGATGATCAGAATTGGGATGTTCTACACATGTCAACACTTCTCCCACAACCAATCCTTTCAAGCCGCCTTGAATCGATTCAAAAATTGTAAGAGCTTCTACTTCTAGGCCACAATCTGTTAATAATCTACTCACTTCAGAGGGTGAAAGATCAAAAGAGATATACTGTTTTAGCCAATTATAAGATATTTTCATAGAGATGAAATTGAAATAAATTGATAAAAAATTCAGTCCGCAAAAATACTACATTATTATATATGTAAAGTTTATTTTTTTAAAATTATAAAAAAAGGGGGTGCTATTGTGTCGCAGTAAGCTCCTTTAAAACATCGATTACAGCCCTTTCTATGACAGCAAAAGTGTGCTCCTTTTTGGATGTATAATGGAACAATAAATTCACTTTTTGGTCCGATTTCGATAAAAAATCGACTAAAAACTGCTGTTTATTCAATCTGTATGACTCTCTTATCCTTCTTTTGATTTTATTTCGGATAACTGCTTTTTTGAAGTTTTTTTTGGGAACAGCAATTGCTATTTGATTTTGATCTGACGATTGTTGTTTCTGTTCCCAAGCATAATAGCATTTAATAGGATGATGATAACAAACCCTCTGATCCCGAAGAAGGTTTTCGATACTTTTTCGCGAACAGAGTCTTTCAGATTTATTAAAACTATAATTCTGAATTGATTTATCTTCTTCTTGTAGCATGTTCTTTTAAGAAGTGATCCAATGCGATGGTTATTGAGGGAGCTTCTTTTGTAGGAGCCTCAACATGTAATGTCCACCCTTCAGCACGAACTGCATCCGCTGCTGCTGATCCTAATGCGGCAAAAGCCATTTCTCCCTGCTCAAAATCCGGATAGTTAGATTTCAAAGAAGCAACTCCTGAATTACTAAAAAACACAATCATATCAAACTGACTGATATCAAATTTTTCCGGAAATTCAGCAGGAACAGTATTAAAAACCACAGCTTGATTGTGTTCAATACCCTCTTCATTTAAGAATTCACAATATTGAGAGTATATCATTTCACTTCCACAAGGAAGTAAATATTTAAGATCCCTATTTTTGGAAATCAATTCGAAAACACCCGACGGACTATTGTTTTTAGCATAGAACACCTTTCTTTTTTTATAAGAAATATATTTCTGAAGATAATACGCAACTTGGTCAGTTGGACAGAAATATTTCATAGATTCAGGAATCTCCAACCTCATCTCCTTAAGAAGAGTAAAAAAATAGTCGATCGTTGTTGTACTGGAAAAGATGATAGCAGTATGGTCCAAAATATTGATCTTTGTTTTTCTAAAATCTGCAGCTGAAACCGGCGAAAATTTAAAAAATTTAAAAAACTCTATGTTAATACTATATTTTTTTTTCAAGTCAGCATAGGGAGATTTTTCAAAATCTAAGGGAGGGGTCTGCGAAACGAGAATATTTTTAACCTTCATAACTATTTATACTAAGTGTTTAAGCTACAAATAATTAGCATAATTGAGCAACCATTTCAAAATGAGCAAATAGGGCAAAATTTCGAAAGTGCAAAAGTATATAAAAAAATTGGAAAAATTAATTTTTTTAGGATTTATTCTAAAAAGTCGGTATGTCGTAACAGAAAAATTGATCAGAAAAAGAGGCAAATAAACATAAGTAAAGTGTTGAAATTTTGAATAAAGAGATATGGGAATGATGATAATCAAAAGTATGGCATTAGTAAAACTAAAAAACAACTTATAGAGCGCATAAATAATAACCTCATCTTGAGCATCAAACAAAGAGTAATAGTAAAAATTAATTCCTCTTTTTAACCCAAAATCAAGGATAACAAGAAGAATAGCAAGAAGATAAAGGAGATAAGGTGATATAGGATCAGTTAAAGGAGAAAAAAACCGGGTGGATATCAGATAAAGCAAAAGCGAATTCACAAGAAATGAAAAAACATGGACCCAGAAAAAGAAGTTTTTATTTGATACTTTTCCTTCCCGCTGCAACTGAGAAAAATGTCGTGATGAAAAAAGAGAAAAAAGTAACAAACTGACTCTATTCCTGTATGTAGTAATCAAAAGAGTAAATAGAACCAATGTCAGCAACAAGATTAAGGTCGCAAGATTATTATTCTCTTTAGTATAAATGAGAAAATTCCCGGTTTGTAGCAGCCGGGAATTAAAATATCCTAATTTAAGTCGAATTAAATTTAAAATCTGATGCACAAATCAATA
>JAKPTX010000062.1 GCA_029570835.1 Bacteroidota bacterium | reverse complement strand
CCTCTCAACGGGGATATTTCAGAAGAAACCATTCAGGAATTTTCCAAGGTAAAAGCCAAATATCATGAAGGGAAAATTACCGAGAGTCAATATCTTGATTATGTCTATCAGGTTTTAACTGGACCTATTAATCCATTACTTGTTCCGATAGAGCAATATAAGGAAATAATTGGTCGAAGAGATGGCTGTAATAGTACGGCTCAATTAGGCACAACTGCCAGATTAATCAGTGTAATGATTGTCGAATCCGTAAAACAAATATTAATAGGTGAGCCAGTAAAAGGTGTGATTTCCATAGATGCACCTTCGGTGGTAAGGAAAAACAATCCGAATATCATAACCAGACTCATTTATATGTTAAAAACGCTAAGCGTAATAAAAAAAAGAGCCCAAGAAGTTAACGCTATGCTTGCAAATATTGATTCTTAACCATCAGGGAGGCAGTCTAGATGACAGAGAACTCAAAACTCATAGTTGAAAATGCAATCACAATCCAAGACCAAATATCCAGGTATTTATTGGTTACAGAAAAATACAAGCAAAAAGGTTACTTACAAGATGTAAGCAAAATCCAGGTGCCGCTTAAAGTGGAAGATATTTTATTGATGGATGATTATTTGCTTTTGCATAAAGAAATATCGTCTCTTGAACTCGAAATCCTGTTAAAAGGTGGTGCAATTGTTAACGACGGATCTATCGAGTTATTTCTTGATAAGTATCACTGGAACTCAGTACAATTTACCGCGAAATTCAATACTGACACTGTTGGCTCGGCGCGTTTAATTACCAAAGCCTCATTTGGGCTGCCCACTCTAACTGAATCGCGGATAAAGCTTTTTGATGATTACAAATTTGTTCACGACGAACTTTGTGGAGAATTTTCTCAATTCGTCGTGCGTGATGGCAGGTATGCTAACGCATCTGCTGGCTTAATAAAATTAGCTTACCAGTACAGCATAACCCAATTACAAATATTTAAGTGGGTTGCCACCATTGATAATTCTGTTTTAAAACTCCTAAACAGTAGGTTTTATAATTTTAATTTGCCCGCCATTGGGCCCAGTATTGAATATTTAGGATCTACATGCACTCCTGTTTATATTGATTTGAACGCTTCGCTAGAAAATTCAGTCAAATTCGAATCGAGCAGACTGGTTGCCGAATTTATCCTTGGCAGAGGAAACAAAGGGTTTGAAGATGTTTATTTGAATTGAATCTCATAACCATTTTCGCTAACCTGATCCTATTGCCTGTCTATCCGCAAACATTTTGTATGGACAATTCTCGGAATTTTATTTATAGACGACAACTTCTGATTGGTGAGCAAGTAATAAATTGAGGTAGATCGGAGATATGATGAGTTACTCAAAAAGCATTGAAGAAGTACCTGTAATAAATTTCAATTTAGAATCTGAGCAAGAGGTCCCAGTGTCCGATTCCAGACAGCTTCACGAATTGCAATTGAACCCCCGCTTTCTCAGGTATCAGTCCTTAAAAACGATTGATGGATGTGAGATTTTCTGCACAGACGCAGTAAATTTCCCGTTGCGTCCCGATGCGAGCGTTCGGCAAAGGCTTGAGAAGATAAACCCGGACGATGGTGTGCTTATTCGATATGCAAAATTACTGTTGGCTGCAGAAGCTAATAGAGAACTCCTTAAACTGATATTTGAAGGAATAAGCAATGGTCTGTCTAAAGGGACCATGGACATCATCTACCGTATTGAAACTCCCCCAAAAGTTGAAGAGGTATTGGATAATTTAGAGATAGCAGTAGGATCTTTACAGAGGAGGGTGATTGTCTCGGACCTTATTGCAAAAACACTAACTCAGGATAAGCGATTAAAAAGCGTGGTTTCTGTAGCTGGAGGTAGCTGCCTGATCCCAATTGAAGGCATTTGTCAATCGGGACGTCAAAATATCAAAATCATTAATATTGACAGATCGACCAGAGCCATTAGAAAAGCCAGGGCAACGATTGATCGAGTTTCAAGAGGTAGACACCTTGATTTAACTTTAAGTCATATTTCAAATGATATTTTGATAGATGGATTGGGGATATATCGAGAGACACAAGATGCTCTTTTGTTCGAGTGTACAGGATTTTGGGAATATCTAGACCATGCTCAAAGGTCACAATTCTTGGCACAATTAAGCAATTGCTTGAAGAACAACGATGTTCTTAGAACCTATCCGAAAAATATTTGAGAGAGGAGACGCGACATGGTAAAAATGAGATTCTCAACAATCCTTTTTACGAGTCAGCGTCTCCATGTCAAAGAATACCACAAAACCCAAAAATATCTATCGAATGCCAGGCAAGCTATGGAAGTTATTGAAAAAACACCTTCCCAAAAGAGCAAAAGTAAAGAAACCTGGACGACCCCCAGTCAACAACCGCGATGTTCTGGATGGCATCTGGCATGTGCTATGGACAGGATGCCAATGGAAGTCAATTGAGAAGGAATGGTTTGGTGTTTCGAGCAGTGTTCTCCATGAGCGATTTCAAACCTGGCAGGAAAGCGGTCTGTTCGCCCTGCTATTCAAAAAGATGGTCAAATACTATGCCCGTGAGTGTCAAATTGGTTGGAAATGGCAATCTGTAGACAGCATGATGAGCGCAGCCCCGTTGGGAGGCTCGCAAACCGGCAAAAATCCAACCGACCGCAGCAAGCTGGGCAGTAAAATTCATGTTTTGGTTGACGAAAGAGG
>JAKPTX010000053.1 GCA_029570835.1 Bacteroidota bacterium | reverse complement strand
ATCCAGAAGATATGTTATCGGAAAGAACCTGAAAGGTGATGCCAGCACTGTGCATTTTACTGCAGAAAAACTTAATCTTTCCGGTGATGTTGAAGTGCTGATTCCAAAATCCATTAACAGGATACGAATTAAAGGCGCAGGTTCAAGATATGTGCATGGTGGAGCAACGCTTCAGGAAATTGTGATACCCTTGTTAAAAGTCACGAAAAAACGTCAGGATACCACAAAGCAAGTGGATGTTGATATAATTAAGTCAACCGATAAAATAACCACCAATATTCTGGCTGTGTCCTTCCTACAAACAGATTTGGTTAGTGAGAAAATCCTACCAAGACAAATCAGAAGTGCTATTTATGCAGATGATGGTGAAATACTTAGCGACCAGTTTACCTACAATTTTGATATAACTGAAGGAACTGAAAGAATGCGGGAAGTAAAACACCGCTTCCAATTGAGTTCCAGAACCAGCAGCAAATACAAAAATCAACGAGTCAAACTTATCTTGGAAGAGCCAATAGAAGGCACAGGCAAGTGGAAACAATACAAAGAATATTACTACACACTGAATATTTCATTTACTAACGACTTTGACGAGATGTAATATGAATGAACTGGATAAAAAAATAAACCAGCATTTTGCTGGCAAGGTTGTCAGAAAAGACCTGACTAAGTTAGTCAAGGGGAATGCAATTGTTCCAACATATGTTTTGGAATACCTGCTTGGGCAATATTGCGCAACAGACGATGAACCAACCATAGTTCAGGGAGTGGAGACTGTGAAAAGCATTATTGCGGAACACTTCGTCCATCGTGACGAAGCACAGGTAATAAAATCAAAAATCAGGGAAAGCAAATCACACCGGATTATTGATAAGGTTACTGTCAAATTAAATGACAAGAGAGATATATACGAAACGTATTTTGCAAATCTTGGTTTAACGAAAGTTGTAATCAATGAAGATATCGTCAAAAGGAATCAGAAACTTCTTGCTGGTGGTGTTTGGTGTTTGGTAACAATGGGGTATCAGCCATCTGAAGAAAGAGATGCTTCCCCTTGGGTGATTGAAAGTTTGAAGCCGATTCAGATTTCAAATGTCGATGTTCCAGAATTCAAAGAACTAAGAAAGAACTTCAGCAGGGATGAATGGATAGACCTATTGATGCAGTCAATCGGATTAAATCCGGAAGAATTTACATTTCGGTCTAAACTTATACAATTGGCTCGCTTAATTCCCTATTGTGAGAATAATTACAATCTGATTGAACTGGGACCCAAGGGTACTGGCAAGAGTCATATTTATTCAGAGATGTCTCCACATGGGATATTAATTTCTGGTGGAGAAGTATCCAAGGCAAAACTATTTGTAAACAACAGTACTGGTGAAATTGGTTTGGTTGGATATTGGGATTTAGTTGCATATGACGAATTTGCTGGAAAATCCAAAAGTATTGACCGTGGACTGGTTGATATCATGAAAAACTACATGGCAAATAAATCTTTCAGCCGGGGTAGGGAAATATACGGTGCAGACGCTTCGATGGCATTTATAGGGAATACTGAACATCCAGTGCCATATATGCTAAAGCACAGTAACCTTTTTGATGCATTACCAAAGGAATATTATGATACCGCTTTTTTGGATAGGGTTCATTGTTATTTGGCAGGATGGGAAGTTCAAAAGTTACGTAATGAAATGTTTACAGATAACTATGGATTCATTGTTGATTATCTGGCTGAAATTTTGAAAGAACTCCGGAAAGAAGACAGGATGAACGATTACACCAAGTATTTTGAATTATCGGATTCAATAACTACACGTGATAAAACATCCATTGCAAAGACTTTTTCCGGGTTGTCAAAAATCATTTTCCCGCATGGAGAATTCACTCAGGATGATGCCAAATTCATGCTTGAATTCGCAATTGAAAACCGGAAACGAGTGAAAGACCAACTCCGTAAAATGGATGAAACATTTGAAAGAGTTGATTTTTCATACATCAATAAATCAACCCAGAAGAAAACATTTGTCCAGACACTTGAATATATCGAATATAAAGAACTATTAGGTTTGGCAGATGAAGAAGCCATACCTGAAATAGTTCAACCAACACCGAAGAAGGAAGAGCCAAAAAAAGGTATTGAATTAGCAGAAGGTCAGAAAATTATTCGTGATAACCAATCTGGTATATCTTATGACATGCTGTTCGGTGCATATCTGTTGGGAGCAAAAGAAATAACTATAACCGACCCATACATTCGTTTACCTTATCAGTTACGCAATTTCATGGAGTTTGCCAAACTTGTTTCACTGAAAAAGGATGAATTGGAAGAGGTCAGGCTTCATCTGGTTACCAGTAATAATGAGGAATATATTGAAAACTCCAAGGAAGCATTTAAGGAAATGGCTGACTCACTGGAATCTCTGGGAATAATTTTCACGTATGAATTCGTTGATACCACACATGACCGTTCTATTAATATGGATAATGGATGGAAGATAGTTCTGGGAAGAGGTCTTGATATTTACCAAAAAACCAATGGTTGGCATGATATTGCAGAATATTATCAGGAGAAGAGGTTATGCAAGGGGTGTGAAGTGACCTACATTAAATCCATTTAGATTTTGTATAAAGAATCACAATCAAATAATAATAAATGAAAATTGAATCGATAATCTCAAATCTCAATTCAGAATTAAGAGAACTAAGTGCTCAGCATGCAGATTTGAAATCCAAAATCATGGGGAAAACTCAAGAATTGATGAAATCAATATCTCTTTTTGAAGACAATTGGGTAGGTTCTTGGGCATCAGATGATTTTAATCACTATAGAAATGTTTTTAATGGTTCAGGGGATATAGTTGTTTTAAGCGAGAGGGAAATCATTGAATTCTTACAAAAGAAAGTGGACATAAGTTTCAGTGAAATAAGAGATACAGTTCCTTTAATTGCAAAACCATATAGAGCATTTAGGGACACAATAATCACTGAACTTTCTTTGATAAAAGGATTGGAGAATCATGAATCAGAGATTACAATCTTGGACAAATTGGAGAACTTCCAATGGGGTACTACTTCAATTGATTATATCAAAATGAGAAGACCTAAAACGATTTTTACGTATAACCCAGAAACTATCTTAAATAAAGGTCTCGATACACCACCACATATCGATGTTGGTGCAGATTTAATTTCTTGGTTTAGCACATTAGCCTCAATTGAAGGATTTGAAAAAAACTGTAAACGAATATTAAGACAATTGGAATTGAAGTACTCTATCGAAGTATCAGACAATTCCAGCAATGAAATTGTTTATAGAATCCTAAATTCATTCCACATTGTTGCTAATCAATTGAAAAACAGATATAATAAAAGGGTCAGTCTTATTATTAATGACGAATATGATGTTCAAGATTTATTACATAGTCTATTAAAAATTGCAATTGATGATGTTCGTCCTGAAGAATATACACCTTCATATGCTGGAAGTTCCGCAAGGATGGATTTTCTTCTTAGGAAGGAATCTACTGTTATAGAAGTTAAAAAAACAAGAGAGGGATTGAAGGACAGAGAAGTCGGTGACCAATTAATTTTGGATGTTCAACATTATAAGGCTCATCCTAACTGTAAAAAGTTAATCTGTTTTGTATATGACCCTGAAAATAGGATAGTGAATCCAAGAGGTCTTGAATCTGATTTAA
Organism: Bacteroidota bacterium; assembly: GCA_029570835.1. Classification (GTDB taxonomy): domain Bacteria; phylum Bacteroidota; class Bacteroidia; order Bacteroidales; family WCHB1-69; genus UBA5429. The sequence goes on along the minus strand of JAKPTX010000053.1, from coordinate 262 downwards.
GTGAAATGTCATCCGATGAAATGTTAGTTGAAATTCTAATCAGACCCTGATTTTCTTGTATGCTTGTATAATATCCAGACCAAACAAGCCGTCCCGACAAATAATTGATGATAAAAAATAAGCATCTATAACCATCGATTTTACGTGGTCATCCCCCCCTGTAAAAAAACAGCAAAAAAGGGGGTCGGTTAATTTGGTAAGTTGGTCATGGTTTCAAAGTCAGCCAGTGACCATAATGAGGTATAAACGTAAGCATTACTTA
>JAKPTX010000003.1 GCA_029570835.1 Bacteroidota bacterium | reverse complement strand
CCATCTACACAACTCGGAAGAACGACATCTTGTCATTCATAATCTTCCTCCATCTACACAACTCGGAAGAACGACATCTTGTCGTCCCCTTGCAACCGTGTCTTTTCGTTACTGCTTTGCATTTCGGTAAAGAAATAAATCGCAAGAGGTGGGTTGACCAGGAGGTCAACCTTCCGGAAAAACGACATCCTTGTAGTTTTAATCACCCTACGGTTACATTGTTGTGTAGTCGGTGCTCGCTGTAGCTCCGCTATTTTTTCTTGCGGAGGAACGACGTTCTTCGTTTAACAAAAAAACTTGACAAGCTGAGTATATGTAATTATATTATAAATTGAAAAATTCAAAAGGGGAGTGAGAGAAATGTTTAGCTTATCTAAACAAAGCAAGTTGCTTTATTTACAAAATACAGCTATACTCATTTTAAACTTTCATTTTCTTCTAACCAATAAGAAAACAAAAATATCGTGGAGGATATTATGAAAAAGACATTTCTACTCTTTATCTTGGCTCTTTGCTCTATAGCACTGTTTGCCCAAAATGTGGATTGGCTTTGGGTAAAGCAAGCCGGAGGAACAAGTGTAGATATTGGCAATAGCATTGCTGTTGATGCCAATGGAAATAGCTATATTACAGGTAATTTTGAAGGTAGTGCTACCTTCGGCACTACTACATTAATCAGTAGTGGTAGTGATGACATCTTTTTTGCTAAGATGGACATTAACGGGAACTGGCTCTGGGCTAAGCAAGCCGGGGGAATTAGTTATGATTATGGTCGTGGCATTGCTGTTGATGACAATGGAAATAGCTATATTACAGGTGAATTTGAAGAAAGTGCAATCTTCGGCACTACTACATTGACCAGTAGTGGTGATTATGACATCTTTGTTGCTAAGATTGACCACAACGGTAATTGGCTCTGGGCTAAACAAGCATGGGGAATAGGTGAAGATGTTGGCTTTAGTATTGCTGTTGATGCCAAAGGAAATAGCTATATTACCGGTGTTTTTATAGAAAGTGCTAACTTCGGAACTACAACATTAACCAGTAGTGGGGATTATGACATCTTTGTTGCCAAGCTGGATATTAACGGTAATTGGCTCTGGGCTAAACAAGCCGGTGGAACAAGTGATGATTATGGCAATGGCATTGCTGTTGATACCAATGGAAATAGCTATGTTACAGGTTATTTTTCAGAAAGTGCTACATTCGGCACTACAACATTGACCAGCAGTGGAGATATAGACATCTTTGTTGCTAAGCTGGATAGCAGCGGAAACTGGCTCTGGGCTAATCAAGCCGGTGGAACAAATTGTGATTATGGTCATGGCATTGCTGTTGATGACAATGGAAATAGCTATATTATAGGTAATTTTTTAGAAAGTGCTAACTTCGGCATTACTACCTTGACCAGCAGTGGATATTATGACATCTTTGTTGCCAAGCTGGACATTAATGGTAACTGGCTATGGGCTAAGCAAGCTGGGGGAACAAGTTATGATTTTGGCAATAGCATTGCTGTTGATACCAATAGAAATGTTTATGTTACCGGATTTTTTTATAGTAGTAGTTGTTCCTTTGGCACTATAACTTTAATAAACAGTAGCAGTGAATATATAGACATCTTTGTTGCCAAGTTGGATATTAACGGTAACTGGTTATGGGCTAAACAAGCCGGCGGAACAAGTGATGACTGTGGTTATGGCATTACTGTTGATGTCAATGGAAATAGTTATATTACCGGTATTTTTAGAGGTAGCGCAACCTTCGGCACTACTACATTGACCAGTAGTGGTGATTTTGACATCTTTGTTGCAAAATTAGGAGAAGTAAATAGTATAGATTTACCTGACATTATATCCTTTAGTGGCATCCGTTCTATCTATCCTAATCCGTTTAATCCCCTTACGACTATTGACTATGAAATAAGTATGCCCGCAGATGTGAAAATTGAGGTCTACAATAATCGGGGTCAATTAGTGCGCA
>JAKPTX010000265.1 GCA_029570835.1 Bacteroidota bacterium | reverse complement strand
GGCAAGAATAGCCTGACAGAAAAACAGGCGACGGACATAGTCAATTTAATGTTTGACGGTTTTACAAAGACTCTCACAGATGGCGGCAGAATAGAGATTCGGGGGTTTGGAAGTTTCACCGTAAGGGAATACGGCGCCTATGACGGCAGGAATCCAAGAACAGGAAATGCTGTTCCGGTAAAACCGAAAAGACTTCCGTTTTTCAAGGTGGGGAAAGAATTAAAGGAGAGGGTGGATAAAAAAACCGGCTAAAGAATACGATTATTTTGGGTTCATTCGGTTCTTGCTTACTTTCTGCTATACGTACGAAGTGCGAACAGTAATCAATAAAACTTTGCTATTCCCTTCTTTAGAAGGGTGCCAGAACTATCATTTATTTGGAGAAATTGAAGATGTCCATGAATGTTCCTAAAAACAGCCTGATAAAAGTCGTGCAAGATAAAAATAATTATCTTGTCCACATTCACTTCCAAGATAAAGAACGCGCAAAAAAGATCGTAGGTCGTCAATGGGATGGGGAGAGAAAGGCGTGGGTCTATCCCAAGGACTTGCTAACGTATAATTCTCTCGTTGAGGAATTCCAAAAAGATGCTGATATATTCGATATCCATCCTCCAGAAGTTGATAAAAAACCCGTTTCCAAGCACATTGATGCCAATAATTTAGATAATTTAAGTGTTAATGATGACGAAGGAAGCCAAGAAAAGATTGGTGATCAACTTAATTTGATCCCTGAAATATTTGAATCCATCCAAGAATTGACATCAACTCAGAATTTGTTAATGGAGCAATTTTGCGCGCAAAATACAGAGATAAACAAAGCTTTGAAAAATATTGCATCTTCCTCAACACAGGCAGTTAAAGAAACAGTTAAAATCGAAAAAATCGAGACCCTTCCTGAAACGCTTAATTTGAATATTTTGAAGGAAAGAAAACTTTTTGAAAAAGTCCTTATTGATATTGCATATGAGGCAAGCAGAAAAAATGAATCTTTTCATAAGTGGGTGGAATTACACCCTCCTATGAGAGAACCATCAGATTTTGTTAATGCAACTCATGAAAAAATTAAGCAGCAATTAGAACAAATTGTTAATGAAACCGATCCCAAAGAGAAATTCTATAATCTCATAAAGCGTGCTCAGGATAATAATCTTATCTACATTGAACCGAATGATCCAATTAAAGTATATTCAATACTACATACTCTGAACGACATACGGAACCGTTTCGCTCATCCACAGGGGAAATTTCATCCGTTTGAGAAATTAACAAGATCTATAATCTATTTAATGAGTCTTTCGTTAATATGGTCTAGGATAATGATTGAAGATAGCGGCCATGAATAATCTTCAGCCAGTGTGGGAATGCTATCGTCTGCCAGTAGATCCAGGTCCGGATATGACTTTGCCGGAAAAGGATCTGAAAACGCTGGTGGGATGCATACGGGAGAGGGTTAATTAGCAAATAATTAATACTGAATGATGAAAGGTAATTCAATGATTATTCACATATCTTGGTCTGGTCCATACAATTTAAATGACATAAAAAAATTAAATGAAGATATAGATTTTGGCATTTACCAAATTTATGGCAGTCATCCATTATATGGTAATGATGTATTAATTTATATTGGCAAGGCTCAAGCTCAAACATTCTATACCAGAATAAAGCAAGAAGGGTGGGAAAATACCAACGATCCCAATACAATCAAAGTGTACATTGGTCGCCTAATAGGCAAAAAATCAGTATCAGAAAGTGAGTGGGACACGCAAATAAATTTAGCGGAAAAGTTATTAATATTTTCTCATGCGCCAGCATTAAATTCATCGAATTTAAATTCATTACCAGAAAAAGAATTGGTTGAAATTACCGTATTTAATTGGGGGTCACACCGTCAATTATACCCAGAAGTGAGTGGAAAAAGGTGGTCAAGTAAATATGACGACATTGAAAATGATGCCTATTATTCTTAAAATGACTCGCGGTTAACCGAAAAACCACATATTATTGATAACTTTCGGTTTGTTTATAGTGACACATGAGAAAATGAGGCAATAACTCTGTTATAAAATAAATCCGTTTGACATCCCCCGTCATCGGTAGTATTTTAATGTCAAATGTTGCCAGTGAATCTATCAGCCCGATAGACACAAACTGGCCCTAAGAGATCTGGAAAAGTTGGTCTCCCTGAGTAATCAGCAAAACTCAAGGAGGCCTTTTTTATTTTGGGGAAACGAACGATGACAATTATATTTTCAGAGCCAACATTTGGCGACAAGCTTTTGGCGGTGATGGGAAAGAAGCGGGCGGTCTTTATCCCGGACATTTACAGCAGATTCGGGATATACGCCTATGGAAGGGCGGTTAAGGAATCTTTTCTGGAAGCTTTGATCAGACCGAAGAATCAGGAATTGGAAGAAGGTTGGTTTTACCAAGATGAAATCATGCCGCCAATCAACCGTGAGGAAAGGGATATTTGATTTAGAGACAATTATGCCTGGATGATTGCCGGACAGGTAATCATGCGCAGACCCTATGAGGCTTGAAAAAGTTAGCCTCCGTGAAGTGAACGC
>JAKPTX010000251.1 GCA_029570835.1 Bacteroidota bacterium | reverse complement strand
GGTTCTACTGTCATTTTAATGGGTAAAGAAATAACCCGCCATGAAAAAACAGGATTGCATTTCTGAAGTTTTCAAATTTGCGATACCCTCTGCCACACGATTTCACTTCTTGTATTTTGCCGTTTAATCTTTCAGCCATAGCATTGGTTAAAGTGTTTGTCAGGGCATTGAGTATACCTCTTAAATGGCTTTTGAATGTTTCTACAACAGCCGATATTTCTTTAATTCTGGTTTGCAAAGCATTGTTCATCCATTGAACAAACAATGATGTTGCAGCATCGAGAGAAGCACAACCAAATATGTTTCTGAAATTTTCTTTTACTCTCCATGCACGACTAACTTCGTAATTTGCATTAGCTATTGATTCAAATTTGATGCGTTGTTTTTCGGTTTGGTTTTCTGGGTTTTTCAGGAAAAGATATTTTGTATTCCGGAGCTCCTCGTTTTGTTTCACTTCTCTTCTTCTTACTTTGTCTACTGCATCGTTCAAGCATTTGACTAAATGAAATCTATCGTGTACGATCTGGGCTTTTGGCAAGATGTCTTTTGTTGCATTCATATATGGCTTCCACATATCCATGCATACAGTTTTAATTTTGTCTCGATTCTGCGGCTTGATAAATTGATGAAAGATTTTCTTTCCTGCATTATAATCCCTGTTTTCAGTAATATCAATCACAACTCCTGCAATTGGGGAGCTCAATACAGTAACATATTGATGTCCTTTTTTAAAGGATTTTTCATCGATGCTTAAATTTTCAAAACAAAAATCTTTTGGTCGCCCTTGCAAACCTCTTTCAACGGAGTTGTGGATAATTCTATTAATAACATTGAAGCCACAGCGCAATAATTCAGCAGTTTTTGTCTGATTTTTAGTGCTGAGCAAAACATCAATGGCGAGTCGCTCAAACAAATATGTATGACGTTCATATCCATCTGCCCAAGGAACTTTCATTGTCTTTACTTTTCCTGATGATGTCTGTATTCTTGGTACACTGCAATTTATAAAAGTCTTGTATTGCAGAGTGTCTAAATGCCGCCATCTTCGGCTCGGAGCATGATCATATATGGGGCATAACTCACAAGTATCAGGATCTTCACCTTCTTGGCCAATATATTCAATAAATACATCAACCTCTTCAATCTTAATATTTGCGTTTACCCGTGCCACTTTCCAATCATCACCAAGGTTCAGGATCAAGTTAAATAACTGTTCGGAAAACATAACTTCTTTTTACTACTAAAGTAGCATTTTCCATTAAATTGGTGGTAGAACC
>JAKPTX010000232.1 GCA_029570835.1 Bacteroidota bacterium | reverse complement strand
CCGCTTGTTGATCCGGTTGGATTGGTTTGAGGTTCTGAAGGATAACTTCCATAAATATCCCAACACCATTCCCAAACATTTCCACTCATATCAAAAATTTGTAACTCATTAGCTTGTTTACCCCCTACAGGATGAGTAGTGCTACCGGAATTGCCGGTATACCAGGCAACATCTCCTACAGTATTACTCCCGCTATAGGTATAATTATGAGTTGAGTTTCCACCCCGGGCAGCAAACATCCATTCCATTTCAGTTGGTAAACGATAGCCATTAGCAGTCCAGTTACAACTGACATTAGTATGATTTTCACTATTTGTATTCCAGCCGGAGGGCCAGTTACTGGGATTGGTGCCATAATTTTGATAACTGTAACAGGGAGTAAGATTTTCCTGCATACTTCTCCGGTTACAATATTCAATGGCATTGAACCAAGTTACTCTCTCCACAGGCCTACTAAGATCACCGGTAAAATTAGAGGGATTTGTTCCCATTACTGCTTGATATTCACCTTGAGTAATTTCATTTTTATCAAGATAAAATGTGCTAATGGTTACATCTGAAGTGCCGTTATTAAAGGTTCCTCCTGTTACTGTAATAAACCCTACCGGTTGAGTGCTTGGAGAGGGATTATCGCGGGCAATTAATTTAATCTTGTAATTAGTGCCGGTACTCATTCCATCTTGTACTGGATACCAGGTTATCTGTTTTCCTGTTCCTGCACTAACACTATTACCAATAGCACCTGAGGTATGAGTTGGTGAAAATGTGTAGCTTAAGCCACCATTATTGGAAACCAACATAATCACTTGGCAGTTTTCATCAGCAGAAAGATCATAAGAAATAGTAACATATCCTGTATGAGTTGTTACGGATACATTACTAACAGTTGGAGCCGCGGAAAAAAGTATTCCCCAGAAAAATACGGCTAAAATAGTAATCAGAATTTGTTTCATTTTTGTTCTCCTTATTTCATTAGTATCATTTTGGCGATATAGTTTGTTTTGTTAGTTGTTAAGCGGAAAAAGTAAAGTCCACTGGTGCAAGTAATGCCATTTTGATTTTTCCCGTCCCAAAAGTATTTGTAACGACCTGCTGATTGGTTAGGGATTACTTTATTCCACACAATCTGACCTTTCAGATTAAATATTTCCAGTATCGCCTTACTTTCTTCGGCAAGAGAATAACTTAGCCAGGTGCCAGGATTAAAAGGATTAGGATAAATACTGTCAATCCCTGTTATCAGAGGAATTTCATCATTTCCTTCCGGTATAATAACATTGACGCTAATGGGTCCCTTAAACTGAGAAACACTATTAATATCAATCATTTCCAGCCAGTAATAGTAAATACCGGTACTATAGATTTCTGCATCTACATAAACATAGACCTGCATTTGAGAGGTATTGGTAGCATTAATCAAGATATTTAACATCTGAGCTTGAGACAATTCTTCATTGGTTGACCTATAAATACGATAACCATATAAATTGGTCTCGGATTGAGTAGCCCACATTAAACGGACACTACTCCCTCCACTTTGCTCAGCTATAAAACTGGATAGCTCTACCGGAAGTGTCTCATCTGTAATCGCAAATTCATTTGATTCCCCGCTTCCACTAAGATGTTGACAGGGTATCCCAGTAATTGAAACTACACTTGATTCGCCTAAACCGGATAAATGCTGACAGGGTATTCCAGTAATTGAAACTACACTTGATTCACCATAGCCGGTAAGAGCAAAGATACTTCCGCTAATAAGCAAGATTATAAGGAAGATACTTTCTTTTTTCATAGCCATCTCCTTTAAAGGTTTTTTTACATTCTTTTTTTATACTTCATCTAAGTATCAATGCAAAAAATAATCAATCCCTATTCTTTGTCAAGTGCTAATATATTATTTTTATTATTGACCTCGCCCCCCCCCCGAAATTATAACAAATAGTT
>JAKPTX010000038.1 GCA_029570835.1 Bacteroidota bacterium | reverse complement strand
GGCACTTTGGCAACTGATAACTATGTAAACATAGACCCCTTAACTGGTGTCTATACAGATCAGGGTGATCTGGGTGCAGCCATAATGGGTAACGCCTGGGATGATACACACGACATTATGTATGGTGTTAGCAGTACCGGTTATCTGTATGTTATGGACCCCGCTACTGGAGCTATAGGTGTTGGCGATTCTTTGTGGTATAACCTGGAAGGAACCAATTATAGCATTACTAATCTGGGCGGTTTGATGATTGATATTGCTTATGACAATACCAACAATATCCTTTATGGTATTGATCTGGGTAACGATTGCTTGTGGACCATCAATCCCGCTACCTATGAACTTACCTTAGTTGGTTTCTTGGGTATAGACCTCAACTATGCTCAAGATGCTGCCTTTGATCAGGATAGTGGTTTACTCTACCTTGCTGGTTATGCAGGTGGAGGCGCCTTATACTGGATTGATACAACTTATGGTGGTGCCTATAAAGTAGGTAAATTCACTGCCAGCGGTTATGAGCTTACCGCTTTTGCCATTCCTTACGGAACTTTGGCCACAGCACCGGTTGCTACTATTTCAGGAACAGGACAGCTTAGCTGGACACCTGTAACCGGCGCAGTTGCCTATAATGTTTACAGTGCTGATGATCCCTATGGAACCTACACTCTGGAAGCAACCGTGCGCGGAACTACCTATACCGGACCTACCGCTCCCAAGAAGTTCTATAAAGTAACCGCCGTAGGTGGAAGACAACAAACTAACCATCAAGAAATCAGATTCCGTGAACCCATCAAACACAACGGAAAACTGAATCAGAACGATAGATACGAATTCGGTCCAGTTAACGGATTCTCTATGCGTTCCAAATAATTAACCAAGGGAATTTTCGCATTCCCTGAACAATATAACCCCCGCTATTTACGGCGGGGGTTTTTTGTTGCCTGTTTTGCTGCTTGTTTTGACTTACAATTTTGCCACAGCCCTCACAGAAAACACAACCCAATGCTTGTTTTGACTTACAATTTTGCCACTACCATCACGGCAAACACAACCCTCAATTTATAAACACTATCAACTGAACTACAAATGGTCTCCAAACTTCAAAATTGTGAGTTAAAACAAGAACCCTGCACACTGTCAACCGAGCTACAACAAACTCACGAATTACACGGTCACGGAAAAAATATATATTCAGCCGCTCCAGAAATGTGGGGTAAGAATTGTTCAGAATTTGTGACTTCGGGGGGGACTTTTGTTTTAACTCTAAACCGAGCTTCAGCTTTGAAAGTAGAAGACAGTGAAAAAAATTTCCTGTTGCCTCAAAATCTCGTTGCAAACACAAAAGGGTCGGTTTAGAGTCAAAACATCATCGCGTCAAAATTTCACCCAGAACCCGCACACTGTCAACCGAGCTACAACAAACTCACGAATTCCGCTATCGTGTAAGAAAGTATTATTTGTTTTCTTCCCGAAAGTATTTATCATATCTAATAAAAAACAGGAGATTTCCGAATGCGTACAAAAATGATTCATCGTTCCCTCAACACCTATTTCCATATCGTAAATCATTCTATTGATGGCAGAAAACTTTATTATGATCCTGGTGATTATAAAACCTACCTTTACTTATTTAAAAAGGAATTGGACTATAAAGTAACTGTGATTGCCTATTGCCTGATGCCCAATCATTTTCATTTTCTTTTGCGTCAAAATGCACCCGAAGCAATTAGTTCATTACTGGAAAGAACTCATAAAAGATATGCACGCTATTACAATAAAAAATATAATTGCAAAGGAAGGATATTTCGCAGTCCCTTAAATCATATTGAAACACCAACGGAAAATTATCTCTTCAATGCTTGTGCCTATATTCATGCCAATCCTGTACAAGCAGGTTTAGTAGGTTTTCCTGAAGAATGGGAATTTTCCAATTTCCGGGAATATGTCCGGATGCGGAAAGGAACATTATATTCGGAACAATTCTTGATGGATTATATTGTTAACCCGGAAAAATACAGATTGAAAGTTATTGATATAGCAAGGAAAAAGTCAATGCAAAGAGCATTTGAGAGAGATAGCATTTTGTTTTGAAGAACCCTGCACACT
>JAKPTX010000226.1 GCA_029570835.1 Bacteroidota bacterium | reverse complement strand
TTTTTCCTATTTATAATATATTTTAATCTGTTTCAGGTTAACAGGCAAATCCGATTGATTTGGACACCATTATTTGAGTTTATAGCTACAAGTTTAACCCTGCACAGCAATAGGAACTTACTTACTTACTTACAACCCATCATCTACCCCATCCTCCACTCAGCATCTATCCATCCTAAAGGTTGGGTTGATGTTGGGTTTGAAGCAAGGGACGCTTAGAAATATTTTCTGATCGGATTTGGAATAAAGGGAAAATCTTTACCTTTTTTATCCGATTGGTTTACACACCCATCGTTATCGTTGTATCGGGACAGCCCCGACACAATCATAGAGATGATGGTGTAAGCCCCTCGTAAAAAATAAGAAACAACCATCTATTTTTTTCCGCTGTTACCCGGTATAAATATCCTGAAAATACCTTTCATCCCATTCCTCCCAGAGCTAATAAATCTTGATAGTTATTTGCTTGATACATAGTAAATTCTGTAACGACTCCGTAACACTTCCGTTGTCTCGTTACGGAGTTGTTACTTGGTTGTTACTTTGTTATAAGAAGATGAAGCAAGCTGAAAAAGATAATAAATTAAAAGTGAAGCAGTTAACAGGAGTGCGGTAAATGAAAATGTTCCTCCCTTTTGGTTAATCGGGATTCGGTAACTCCATAATTAAATACTATTATTATAAAATGTTATTTTCTTATTAAAATGAAAATCTTGGGTATCTGTCGTTCCTACGGAACTCTTTCGGAAAAAAGGAACTCGGGGTTTACATTTCCCGAGGGGCTTACGCACCCATCGCTATCATTGTGTCGCCCCGAAGGGCTTATTGGCATAGGGCTAAGAGCTGAGGGCAGAGAGTATCTCAACCCTCTAAACCTTCTCAACCTTCTAAACCCTCTAAACCTTCCCAACTCTCTCAACCCTCTAAACCTTCTCAACCCTCTCAACCCTTATCAATTCTCAATTTCAACCAGGTTTCCTTGGGAATTCATTCTTCATTTTCAGTAGCGTTTCAGATTGCACCCTTGGCTATAGCTTTCTCCGGGTCTTAGGTATTCTGCATAGTCAAAATCCAATTCTAT
>JAKPTX010000222.1 GCA_029570835.1 Bacteroidota bacterium | reverse complement strand
CCCTCGGAAACATTTATACCCGGGTTCATAAAAGGTGAACGGTTTTCGCCTAGCCAATGGTCTCCTTTTAAAATACGGATTATTTCATAGCCCTTTTTGCGAGCATTATAGCGATAATCAATGCCCAATTTACCGATTCTATAATTTGGACTTTGACGATAGTCCCCGCCAAATTCGTAACAATGGCTGGTGCCCAATTCACCTTGCACTTCCCACATCAAATCGGAAAAATCACTTCTGCAGGCACAACGCTCAACTAATGGATAATAGCGATCAAAAACCTTTTGCCAGTTAATCCCTGCCATATCTTCCACCCAATATTGTTGTGTTTGTAAACGCCAGGCTTCTTTAAACATTTGTTGCCATTCTTGTATAGGTACAATTTCCACAGAAAAACGGTTCAAATCAATATAACCGCTCTTTTTTCCGGGTGTTGCCTCTGCAGGCAAGTCAGCTTTGGGTTCAAGTTTAGTAGAAATGACACGGAGTTTATCCTTTTGGCGAATTAAAAGAGCAGAACCATCCAGGCAGATATGATAACCTGTAATATCTTTGGCATAAGTCCAGCTCTCCAGTTTGTTCAAATCATAGCACATCAAATCAAACTTGTTATCATCTTCCGCCCTGTTTTCCAGAGGCATATTCACATAAAACAAGCGGTCTTTGATCGCGCTCAAACCACCATACATTCCGGACGAAACAGGAAATTCTATTACGCGATCATATATCCCGTCAAAATCAATTTCTACTGGTTTAATTTCGTCTTTGGGTTCTTTTTCTTCTTTTTTCTCATCTTTTTTAGGGGTTTCCGGTTTTGCTTCAAAGGGTTTCGGTTCCTGAATAAAAGGAGAGCGCAGCTCTTTTTTCAGCGGAATTAAATAGGGCTTATAGGAATTGGGGTAGATGAAATCAAACTGAATGCCATCCGGTAAAGGATTTAAATTGCGCACCGACACAAAATAGAGATACTTTCCTTCCGGATCAAAAACAGGAGCGGTATCATTTAACACAGGTTTACTTACTATA
>JAKPTX010000273.1 GCA_029570835.1 Bacteroidota bacterium | reverse complement strand
GAAACCAATACTTTTGCTTTGGTAATATCAACTAATTTTTTAGCTTCTTTAACTGTTTCCAATAGTTTAACTTTAAATTTAGAAGGGTCAAACTGAATCTCTACCGGTTCGATAACACCGGTTCTGGATTTATCTTTTTCACCCTTAATCATAACCCCTGGTCGCACTGTAGACATTTGAGGACGATGTTCCTTACACATAATTGTTGCCATTAAATTTCCCCCAAATGCAGGACGAGTCATCAATAGGTCTCCCTCGTCACTCATCTCAAGAGAAGTACAGTCTGCTGTTAACCCTGTCTTAATACGTGCAGATAAACGCGGAGCTAAATCACGACCTATAGTCGTTGCACCTATTAAAACCACAGCAGGTTTGTACGATTTTACAATTTGAGTAAAAGTCTGAGCATAAGGTTCTGTTTGATACTGATCCAACTCAGAATTAGATGCGTAAAGTACTCTGTCGGCACCATAATGAATCAGAGTTTCCAATTGTGCATCCATCTGATATCCCAATAATACAGCTACTACCTGCTCATTATTTTTTTCAGCTAATTCTCTTGCTTTGCCAACCAACTCATAACTTACATTTTGAATCTCACGATCCCTTTGTTCAACAAAAACAAATATATTTTTATAATTTGATAGTTCCATAAAGTTAGATTTTCAGATTAAATAATAAACTTTTCTTTTAATTTCTCCACAATAATCTCTACAGCCTTATCAGTATCCACCTCATGCATTTGTGCCATCGCTTTAGCACCCTTAGTGAATGATTTAACTACTCGTGTTGGTGAACCTTTTAGTCCTAAATGTTCCTCTACTACATTAATTTGATCAAATCCCCAAACTTCTACCTCTTTCTTGTAAGCATTTAAAATTCCGCTAACAGTCATATAACGAGGCTCATTAGCAGAAGAAAGTACGGTAATCAAACAGGGAGATGAGACTTGTAACATTTGATACCCGGCTTCATTCTTCTTTTTGATAGTGAATTGATTATCATCTTTAACAATCTGTTCCACATAGGTCACTTGAGGTATATCAAGTAGTTCTGCTATTTGCGGTCCAACCTGAGCTGTATCTCCATCGATAGCCTGACGTCCTGTTATGATCAAGTCATATTTCAACTGTTTAATTGCTCCGGCTATGGCTTGAGAGGTAGCTAATGTATCTGCTCCTGCAAACTTTCTGTCAGTTAAATGGATGGCTTTATCCACACCCATTGCATAAGCTTCTCTCAACATATCATCTGCTTGAGGAGGTCCCATAGTCAATACTGTAACATGTGCTCCCCATTGATCTTTCAATGAGAGTGCCACCTCTAATCCACTTTTATCATCGGGATTCATAATGCTGGGAACTCCCTCTCTTATCATTGTTCCTGTTTCCGGATTTAATCTAATCTCTGTCGTATCAGGAACTTGTTTTATACAAACTATTATTTTCATTTTTCTTATTTCAATTGTTAGATTATTTTAATAATTTGGCTGAGATAACCATCCTTTGAACCTCAGAAGTTCCTTCATAAATTTCGGTAATCTTAGCATCTCTCATCATTCTTTCTACAGGATAATCGCGTATGTATCCGTATCCACCATGAAACTGAATTGCCTTGGATGTCATTTCCATAGCTGTTTCAGAAGCGAACAATTTTGCCCTGGCCGCTTCAACAGTATAAGGTAACTGCAAATCCTTTTTCTTAGCTGCAGTTCGAACCAACATACGGGATGCTTCAATTTTGGTATCCAAGTCTGCCAATTGGAACTGTGTATTTTGAAATTGAGCAATAAATTTACCAAACTGCTTTCTTTCCTTGATATATTTCACAGTTTCATCCATGGCACCTTGTGCTATTCCCAATGCTTGAGCAGCAATTCCTATGCGACCGCCATCTAACGTTTTCATGGCTAATCCAAAACCTTTACCCAATTTACCTAATAGATTTTCTTTGGGAATTCTACAGTTTTCAAAAATTAATTCACAGGTAGCAGAACCGCGAATACCTAATTTTTTCTCCTCTTTTCCAATAGAAAACCCGGGAGTTCCTTTTTCCACGATAAATGCTGAAATTCCTCTGGTCCCTTGAGATTTATCTGTCATCGCCATAACAACAAAAATATGAGCATATGCTGCATTAGTGATGAAGATCTTAGATCCGTTGAGTACGTATTCTTCCCCATCTAAAACAGCAGTTGTTTGTTGCGCTGCAGCATCGGTTCCGGCATTAGGTTCAGTCAATCCAAATGCACCAATCCACTCACCACTACATAATTTAGGTAAATATTTTTGTTTTTGTTCCTCTGTCCCAAACTCGTAAATAGGTGCGGCACAGAGAGAAGTGTGCGCAGAAACGACAACACCGGTAGTAGCACAGGCTTTGGATATTTCTTCAACAGCCATTGAGTACAAAACATTATCTCCTCCGGCACCACCATACTCTTCAGGGAAAGGAATACCCATTAATCCTATTTTTGCCAATTTGGGAATTGTTTCTATTGGGAAACGTTCCATCTCATCAATTTCCGCAGCAAGAGGTTGAACCTCTTTTTCTACAAATGATCTGATCATTTGTAAAAATAAAAGTTGTTCTTTGTTTAGTAAAAAATCCATACTATTTAGTTTTTTATTAGTTCTATTGTTAGGGCTAAATCCGCTATAATCAATAGAAGTGTAAAAATTATTTGTTAAAATTTTCGTGGCGCGAAGTTACTAAAAATATAGCAATTTTTCCTAGAAAATTAATAATAATTATTAAATTAACCTGATCATTAAATAGGGTTAAAAAATTAGATTATTAAAAGGGAAAACACTCTTTTATACCCCTATAAATAGCATTTCTTTAGACCGCCAATCAATCCAAAAAAACAATGAAGCCTATTTTATATTTTATTTGTAATTTTGCAGTTTGTATTATTATTAATAACTTTCCAATGAAAAGATCATTTTTTTACCTCACCATAATATCCATTATTCTTCTGAATCTTTGTAGTTGTCAAAACAAAGAAGATTCTGCAGATGCCTACGGTGTAATTGAAGCTACAGAGATCTCTATCTCTTCAGAAGCCAACGGAAGGTTACTCTCTTTTAATGTCGAAGAAGGAAAGGAGTACCGAGAAGGGGAATTATTAGGTTGTATCGACACTATGGTTTACTTTCTCCAAATTCAACAATTGGAGGCCTCCATTAAAGCAGCTTTGGCTAAACGTCCTGATATGCCAATACAGATCAAAGCACTTCAGGATAAGTTGGAAACACTTCAAAATGAGCACTTACGGATTCAGAATTTAATCTCTGCGCAAGCAGCCTCTACACAAAAATTGGATGAAATTACTGCTGAAATCAAAATAACACAAAGTCAGATTGATGCGATTAAGTCTACTTTAGGAACTACCAACACCTCTATTTTAGAGGAAGTTGAAGCAATTAGATTTCAAAAACTGCAATTACTTAACGGATTATCAAAATGCTTTTTAACTGCTCCCATTGATGGTACGGTAATTCAAAAATATATTCAGGAAAATGAACTGGCATACGTAGGGAAACCACTTTACAAAATGGCAGATTTAAAAAATATGTTTATTCGCGTATATATCACTGAAGATATGCTCAGTTCTATTCGATTAGGAGGAAAAGCTACAGTACGTATTGATCAACAAGATGGAGAACTTAAAAGTTTCGAGGGTACTGTTAGTTGGATCTCATCAAAAAGTGAGTTTACCCCTAAGATGATCCAAACCAAAAAAGAACGAGCCAATTTGGTTTATGCTGTGAAAGTTAGTTTCACTAATGATGGAAGTGCCAAAATCGGTATGCCCGGAGATGTTATTTTTAAATAGAAAACCATGTCGGTGATTCAGGTCCAAAACTTAAATAAATCATACAACAATCTTCAAGCTTTAACTGAAATCTCTTTTGAATTATATAAAGGGGAGATTTTTGGTATTATTGGTCCTGATGGTGCCGGAAAATCAACCCTCTTCAATATTTTGGCTACTTTGCTAGCTCCTAACTCAGGTTATGTTTCTATCTTAGGAATGGATCTCAACAAGGATTACAAAAAGATTCGTAAAGAGATAGGCTATCTGCCTGGTACCTTTTCTCTATATCCGGACCTGACCGTTTTGGAGAATCTAAAGTTTTTTGCAGCCATGTATCAAAGTGGAATTAAGGAAAATTTGGCGATGATCATGCCAATATGGAGACAACTTATTCCTTTTAAAAATCGTCTTGCAGGTAAACTTTCCGGTGGAATGAAGCAAAAATTAGCTCTCTGCTGCGCATTGGTTCACAAACCCCACATCCTGCTTTTGGATGAGCCCACCACCGGAGTAGATCCCGTATCACGGAGAGAGTTTTGGGAATTGTTAGCTCAAATTAAATCTTACGGGATATCAGTTTTAGTATCAACCCCTTACATGGATGAAGTAACACGATGTGACCGAATCGCTTTGCTTGAAAAAGGACGCTTTATTGTGATCGACACCCCCTCTCAAATAATTAAAGATTATGAAGGTAAACTCTATGCATTAAAAACAGATGAGTTGTTCCATCTGTTGGAATTATTAGATCAATATGGAGAAAATTGCTCTTTCTATCCCTATGGTGAGTACTTGCATATCTCTTTTTACCAGGATGTTGGTCAAGCAGTAGATCGATTCAAGAATTTCTTAAATCAAAATCAAATTAGTTATAACTCATTTCAAGAAATTACCCCTATTTTGGAGGATTGTTTTATTGAATTGATAAAAAAAAGTAGAGATGTATACCATTGAGGTCCAGAATTTAACAAAACGATTTGGCTCCTTTACGGCAGTTAACAATATCTCTTTTCAGGTGAAAAAAGGAGAAATTTTTGGATTTCTTGGGGCTAATGGCGCAGGCAAAACCACAGCAATGAAGATGATGTGCGGCTTATTACTCCCTACTTCCGGATCTGCTCGAATCGCCGGATATGATCTCAAAAGTGAATCTAAGCAGATCAAAAAAGAAATTGGGTACATGAGTCAGCGCTTTTCACTTTATGATGATCTGACCATCAAGGAAAATATGATGCTTTTTGGAACCATCTACAAAGTCCCAAAACAAGAACTCAATGAAAGAATTGAGGGGCATTTGACAGAATTAAACTTAATGAATCATAAGGATCAGTTAGTATCAAGCATCCCGCTTGGATGGAAACAAAAATTAGCATTTTCCACCGCCCTACTTCACCGTCCTAAAATTGTTTTTTTGGATGAACCTACCAGTGGTGTCGATCCCATAGTTCGTAGGGAGTTTTGGAGTTTAATTTACAAAGCTGCTGCTCAAGGAGTTACAATCTTTATTACTACTCACTACATGGATGAAGCCTCATACTGTGAACGGATCTCTATTATGGCAGAAGGAGATTTAAAGTTGATCGGGACTCCCACGGATCTTAAAATCCGAATGGGTGTCAACACCATTGAAGAACTATTTACCCACTTTGTGAACCGATAAACTATGAATCAACTCTCAGCCATCATCCGAAAAGAACTGATCCATATTTATAGGGATAAAATATCACTATTTTTGATGTTGTCAATGCCTGTTGTGCTCATTATTCTTTTTGGATTCACCATCAGCACAGAGATTCCCAATGCTAAAATCTCTATTTATGACCAATCCGAAGATGTGCAATCCCAAAGACTAATTCAATCGCTAATTGCATCAGATTATTTTCAAGTTGTAAATTACCCCAATAGTGAAAAGGAGATTGCAGAAGATTTTTCCCAATTGCAGATTAAAGCAGCTATTATTATCCCCCCCCAATTTGAAAAAAAATTAATATCAGAAAAAGAAGTAGAGCTACAAGTGATTAACGATATGTCAGATATCAATGTTGCCTCCGTCATAAAACAATATATTGAAACTGTCATTTTAAATTTTGAGAACGATATTAATCTAACAGAATTTGGCAAAACAGGGCTATTAAAAGTATCGATTCAGATGAAATATAATCCTGAATTAAACAGTGTTTATATGTTCGTTCCAGGAATTATCACACTGATTATGATCATTATTACAGCGCTGATGTCCTCCATCACATTAGCACGCGAATCTGAAACCAACACCATGAAAATGATGTTGATTACACCCGTTAAAAAGATCCATATTGTGCTTGGAAAAGTGATCCCTTACATGGCACTTTCATTTTTAAGTACCCTCATGGTTTTAGCTATTAGCGTGTGGATTTTCGAAATGCCAATCAAAGGAAATCTTTTCGTTTTATTAATTCTTTGTATTGTTTTTATGTTCACATCAGCCTCTTTTGGGTTATTAATTTCAGCTATCTCTAAAACGCAATTGGATGCTATGATGATCACCATGATGGGACTCTTTTTGCCCACTGTGTTACTCTCCGGATTTCTATTTCCTCTAGACAATATGCCCTATGGATTCCAACTCTTAGCTAATATTTTCCCTGCAAAATGGTTTATTTTGGCTTTGAAAGATATCATGATTAAGGGGGCCACATTCATCGATATCTGGTTCTACGTTGCAGTTCTTTTGTTCATTTCTACGCTGTTAACTATTTTCAGTGTTACACAAATTGATAGGAGGAGAGCGTCATGAGAATCAT
>JAKPTX010000272.1 GCA_029570835.1 Bacteroidota bacterium | reverse complement strand
GTCATTTGACAATACAGATTATTTTTTGTTCTTAAGGAAATAGTATGTATCTTTGCACCCACATTGCGGGGTGGAGCAGTGGCAGCTCGTTGGGCTCATAACCCAAAGGTCGGAGGTTCGAATCCTCCCTCCGCTACAAAGAAAAAGCCCTGTCGCAAAAGCGACGGGGTTTTTTGTTTTCAGACCGAGATGAGCTTGCTCAAACGAGGGATGAAAAGAAAGCCCCGACAGACACCGAAGGTGGATGCAGGGTTTTTTCTTTTCAGAAACCCCATATTTGAGGATCATAATCCGCCAATTGGCGGAGAATAATCTCCCTCCACTACAAATAACACACCAATAAAACTGTAAATCAACAACTTACAGTTTTTTGTTTTTATACAGGAGACATACGTGAAACTATCATGTGGTTTCTGTTCCTGTCAGGCTACACAAGGGTTGAAGCGTTCCATGACCGTTTGCATGCCACGGAGCTCCTCATTGGCCATACCGCATGTCAGGTGCGTCTTCTCTATTGGGTTCCAGGTGCCACGTACCGTTTCCTTCCATTAAAGACCTCCATTCGCAACGCCAGCCCAATAATTTACACGCGATCAGTGTATTCAAAGGTTGTGTTGAAGAAGAACCATCTACTCTGGGATAGTTGTCAACTGTTAATCCATCTATTTCAAACAACATATCGTCCTCCCTGTCGCAACCCAAAAAAATTGCTGCCACTGCAAAGCATAAAGCTATTGCAGCCAGGTTTCTCAAGTTTAATCTCTTTAACATGGTACAAAGAACTTGTTTTACACTGTATCAAATGCCTTGCGATCTACAATAATATTTATGCCCTTTTTCCTGGTTTGTCGCGGTGGCACGCATTTTTGCAAACGAGACAGAGAGCGGAATGTATCCACTCAAACTGCGGCTTCCAACTGCTTTACAGGATCTTAAACCACCAGGCAGTTGTTATTCGGAAGGCGTTTACCTCACCGCACAAAAACCGTGACACCGGGAGGGAGTGCTCCGGTATAATTCAGTAGGCGTTAACCGACGCGGCATCCGGGCAGAATTCTGGTACCCGACACCCGGCGGAAGCCGGGGCGGGTCGTGATACCAGGCGGGGGGGGCAGGCGAGAGCCGGGACAGGCCGTGGCGCAAGCCATAAAACCGCCTCTTTAGTTGCCCGATTGTCGCCCAACGGAGCACCAGTAACATATACTGAATATGCCCTACATCATGAAAACGGCAGGAATATGGTATGGTATTTCAAAATTTACCAAATCTTAATCCGACTGAAAAATCAATCCGATTCAAGCTTTCATACTCACCCTTTTCCAGTTTAATTGTTTCTGTCCGTCCCCCGTCATTCCAGACATATTCAAATAAAGTTCCTGTCAAAGATGATATGTGAAATCCCAACGAGAGATTTTCTGACAATGCAAAATCGTATCCAATATCAAAGGATAATCCCACCGTACTACCAGTCATTTTATACTTATCTATTATAACCTTATCGTTCGAATAGCCCATATAACCTAATGACACATTCATAATAAAAGCTTTGTTTTTATTATGATTTAAAAGTCTTGTCGAAAATGTTGGACCAATAAACGAAATTGTTAAATCATCGCTCATTTTACCATATGTTCTGTTGCCATCACTGTCTTCACGATAGATGTTATCCAAACTATTTGAGGATTTAAACAGATAGTATTTTATTCCAAACCCCAGTGGCTCAGTAAAGAAATAAGTCAGATCGCCCCCCAAATGATAACCGGATTTCAATTCTTTTATGTAATCCTTAAAATCACCTGGAACACTCTCTCCAACTTTTGCCGTCAGATAACTATATCCACCATTGACTGCAAGCCTAAAGTGTTGATAATTCTCATAACCCAAAACTTTCCCCTCGGGAACTTCACTGTTTTGATAGTAATCAAATTGATGAATTTTAACACCTGTCATCGGCAGCAATGTGCTTCTAATCTCGTCTTTATACTTAAAAGTAAAATAGATATTATCGGCTTTTACTTTCGTTATTTTACAATTAATCGAATCACCCTCGTTTGTAACTATTAAATCCTGAGAGTAAATCGAATTAGATATGAAAACCAAAAGGGCAATAATGAATATATTTTTCATTGATTCTTAGCTCTAAAAGATTCAAACTCAGCTTTTCCCGTTTTACTGTCAATTAATTCAAGTTTAGGACGTCCGACAAAAGCTCCTATTGTTATTCCACAACGCAGATAATAGGTTTTTCCCATTTTAACATCAATCGGCACTTCTGATTTTGCTTCTGTCCTGGCCCACAGAGTATTCAGCCCGTCCTTTTTTATGAGGATTGTCTTTTTGTAATTGTTTTTTACTCTGCAAATTACAGAATCACCCAGGTATAAATCATAGCTGACCATTGCTCCAGCACCGCCATAACGATAAACATTCAAAATGGCATAATCAACATCTAATAGTAACTCTTGCTCCACTTCCGGTGTAAAGCTCTCTGTATTTTCAACTCTTAAAATCCGGGCTGTTATTCTATGGCATGAACTGCCCATAGCTGAAGGTGTTTTATGCTCAATAACTTTAATTGCATTCCCACCTGCTTTCCTGGCTTCAAGTTTTATTTTATCAATCACTACTTCGTAGCTACAATTTGTACTAAATCCTGTATCACCGGTTTTTACTTGCCCTAAAACCTCAGCATTATCAGGTTCTGGCTGGTCTAATCCAATTACAACTACCTCCTGTTGATAATCCAATGGAGGATAAGACCTGCTAATGCTGGTCGAAATTTTCGGGTTGCATGAGCTGAGGCTAATCAGTACATAAACCATCAATACTCCAAGTATTTTTTTCATTGTCTGTTAAATATTATCTTTTTGTTATCATTCAGCCTTATGACTCTCTTTTTGAATTTTGCCCTTTTTTTCTCCATCTGCAATTGACTCACGATTACGTGGCGTTCTTTGAATGTGATAAATACATATAATGTCGTCTTTATACTTGCTGGTCAACAGATATTACAAAGGTATATTTAATTGATCAATACTATACATTCATCAGACTGCCAACCTTAAGCAGAGCCGGAATACCAGTGCAGAGTTTAAACTGCAGAACCCGGTGAAGCCGGTCAACTGCCTGTTCCAATAATCTGCCCGATAACATCTCTTTATCTTCATTTATTTTGTTCTTTTGAAGGAGTCATTAATTGAACAAAGTCGATGAAAAAGATTATCCTCGTACTCTTTGTGATGACGGTTGTTCCCGGCTGTCATCAGGACCTTCCGGCACAGAAGAAAAACAGGAAAGCTGGATCAGCAGTCCAGCCGGCAGTGACTATAAAGCCCGAGGCACAGAAGCAGGTGCAGACAGCTACAGTAGTTCCGGTAATAGTAGA
>JAKPTX010000192.1 GCA_029570835.1 Bacteroidota bacterium | reverse complement strand
TAAGTCGTTTGGATTGACTGTCGCATTTAGTGTAGCACTCACAGCATTTACGTTTGTTGGCTGTTGAGTTAGACCCGAAGGTGCTTGACCCAATGTCAGAAATGTCATATCAGCACCATAGGAAGTGCCAACGGCATTTGTAGCATACGCACGTACATGATAGGTAGTACCTGCATCCAGTCCTGAAAGATGGCTTACATACTGCCCGGTACTTACACTTTCATTAGTCTTTGAACCCTCAATCGTTGGGTTCTCGGTTTTACCCCAGCATACTCCATTTGCGGTCAACGTTGCTCCGCCATCATCAGATATTACACCACCACTTATGGCAGTTGTTGCTGTTATGTTAGATACGGGTGTCGTAGATAAAGAAGGTATGGTTGCTGGTTCTTCTTTCTTACAGGCTGTAGCAAGTAATACTACTATTGCTGTAATCATTAACGGTAAATGATAAAGTCGGCTTTTCATAACTAAATATCTTATAGTTAGTAATATTTTTAAATGATTAATATTGTTTATGTCGATTGATAACACTCGCATTTTGCTTACTTGTTTTGTGATTATGAAGTGGCGCAACAAGATGATTTGCAGGATGGTCAAGTTCTTCTAATGTCCGTACATAAATTGGATTTTTTGCATTTTTAAACCTGCCATTGATTCGACCTTGCTTAGACCAATCTGAATATGTTATTCCATGAACTCGATCAGGCTTACCATCTATCGTACGTCTCATTATCAAATGATCAAATTCATCCTGTCCAGCATCCAAGATTTCGTAATTAAACTTTTCATCATCATTGCCAAGGAAGTTCAAATCATACAAGGCTTCGTAAACAGTTACTTTTTCGTTCGTCTTTACTGTCGGTGGAATTTTGGTTATTAATTTTTGATCTTTCCGGCAGCCGATAAATAACACTCTTTCTCTATTTTGAGGGACTCCATAATTTGAGGCTAATGCGACAAATGGTTCATCAATATTATATAATCGAATGTGAGATAAAATGTTCTTGAATTCATCAGACCTACCTAAGTTTTCAGCATATGCATCAAGACCTTGAATGCATTCGTCCAAATTGAATGTAAGAATTTGAAGCGCAAAAATTATTTCGTCAATTTCCTTTGCGTATTTATGTGGTGCATGAAAGGTATGAAACGCATCACGTATCTTACCGATTATTGATTCAGAATCAATTACCGTCAAGAAGGCATCAAAATCTTGTACGAACGAATCATTATCAATATTGCAATGGGATTTTTCATTGATAATTTTCTTCCTTATGGATAGAAGTTCAATTTCTCTTTTCAATAAATTAAAGCCATGCCGGATAGTATTAATATTGGGATCGGTTTTACTTGTTTTATAATCAGCAATCTTAGTGATCAAAGACATGAACTTTTTTTCAACATTCTGAATGTAGTTTGCTTTCCCTTCATCAAGTTCTTTTTCAGACAGTGTTTCGAACAGCAATCGTAACTTGTAACATTTCAAGATAAAAGGCTGGTTTACGTTGGTTTTTGGAATACTGTCCACAAAATCAATTAGTTGGTGAAATTCCTGCAAGTCCACGATTGATTTTATCTCTTGAAGAATCATTTCCCGAATTTTGCCCTGTTCTTTGGTTAATATCCCCTTCACGTTTTCCATTATAAAATACTTCGGGCGTAAGTGTCGAATTACTTGAAGATAATGGGCAAACAAGTCATCTTTTTTATCATATTTTTTACGTCTACCAGCCAAACTAAAACTTTGGCATGGCGGTCCGCCACATATTACAGCAACTTCTCTCCCGTGCAATTTCTCAACGAGATTATCCAGAAAATCAGGCTCAGTTATGTCTTGCTTCAGGAATTCAGCATCAAGTCCAAGTTGATAATTATATCTGGCACGGTGGGTTAGTTCACAATTTTCGTTGATATCACTTGCAAGAAGAAAATCATAATATTTTTCTTTGGTGTACGCTTGTAGAAATCCCTCACTAAAACCACCCGCACCAGCAAACAGGTCAACGAAGGTTACCGGAGTCTTGTCTTCATAAAACTTGTTGTCATCATGAACAATTTTTATTTCTGTATTTGATTTCCGCGTTTTTACAAGAGTGGAAATTTTTTCTTTTAATTTTATATCCGTCAATTGATTGTGTGGTGCTGTTTCCAAATGCTTATCGACCTCACTTTTTAAGAATGTCAAATATTTATTTATTGCTTGATGGTTTATGGAAGATTCTTTTACCATTTGATTTTTATTATCCCAATCCTTGCACTTTATTTTCACCCCGACAGCAACTTTAACCTGTAAGTCTTTCTGTCTGATTACAAGGTGTATGGGAGCATTCCTATTCTTATCAGCCTTGTCCAAGTAAAACTTAGTATTCACCATAATAATTAACTACCGCTAAAATTACGGACGAATTTACGGACAAATATCGATTATGGCAATAATTGTTGATAAATAATCTTACGATTCCAAGACGTTGTTACTTTCTGATTTATGAACAGACTTTTATTTCTGTAGCCACTCAGTCTTAACAACTTGAATGGGTGGCAAAGACATTCCTGAATTAACTGGCGCAACCTTTACCCGCCCACCATCCGGGTCTTCAATTAATATATAATCAAATTCTTCTTCGCCATCCTGATATTCAGGAATAAATCTGACTATATCTCCTTTTTTGAATGTTACCATAATGATAGGATTATGATGATAACAAAGATAACCATCCATGTTCATCGAGCATTACAAATTAAGATAAATGTCTCCGAGTTCCTGTTCCCGGATACCCAAGTACAATTTGGTAATCTTAATACTGCTATGATTAAATATCTCACTTAGCAACAACAGGGACTTCTCTGAATATCCATTCATCTCCCAAATATGTCGTCCCATTGTTTTGCGGAATGTGTGAGATGATATTGAATTTCTGGTTGTTGGGAGGTTGTATCTTTTTGAAATTTCTTTCAATTGACGATTGACATACTGGATATTCATTGCCTTTTGCTTGGTCTTATTTGCATACAGCAGTTCATTTTCATCGCTGATACCGATCTTTTTGTATAATCTGTTCATGATAGCGATTAGTTCTGGGTTAAGATGTATCCGTCTTACCTTTTTTGTTTTGCCTTCGATTATTTCCAGCACATCCTTATCAAGGACATCCTTCCATCTCAATCTTAACAGATCACTGATCCGGAGACCCACATAAGTACCAACTGCAAACAGCAATTGGAATTTATAATTTCCATCACGCTCTAATTTCTGCAATAAAAGTTGGAACGTATCCCAAGGTATATACCCGGTGGTTGTTAATTGACCCTTTAACGCCATATTGAATAAATTAATGTTATACCAATAATTGATGATTATAACCGTGGAATTACTTCCAGACCATTAATTGTAGTGAAGTAGACCCCACCATCATTTCCTTCCTCATCTACCGAAGGATAAATTGCTGTGCCGTCAGTGAAGAAGATTATTAATGATCGCTTGTACCAGCCAAGCTCCCTCTGTTCGTCCTCGTTTAAATATCCAACATACCTAATGGATTTTCCAACAAGGGCAGCATTACATTTTTCTTCCCATTTCTTTATGTTCTCGTTGCGTGGATCAGTTTTTTCCTGATTGCTGCTTTCATCTGTCTTTTTCATATGCTGTAAGATTTATTTGTTTGTTGATTTTTGGTGTCACTTATGCTTTGTATGGCTGAAGAGTGATACCGCTTTTTCTTCTCAGGTTTCCATAACTTTCATATATCATTATATATCTGCATCTTACAAACCCATTATTTGTATCACTTTGTGCAAAAGTGATAC
>JAKPTX010000190.1 GCA_029570835.1 Bacteroidota bacterium | reverse complement strand
GGATGGAGATTGGGCAAGCCTTCATGAAGCTGACAGATGGCATGGTGATTCCACAAGAATTAGTACTGATGAGATGTATCGCAAAAAAACAATGCAGTATCAATACTCTTTAATAAGCGATAAGGCTCGTGTATATAAAGGGGGATCATGGAAAGATCTTCAATATTGGGCATCTCCCGGTCAAAGGAGATACCTGGATGAAGATGAGTCAACTGATTATATCGGATTCCGTTGTGCTATGGCACGCTTAGGTCCTCCAACAAGGAGATAAAATGAATTAGAAAAAACGGCTTTTGGCCGTTTTTTTATTTGTGTTATAAAAAAGAATGGCATGTTAGATCAGATTTATAAACTTTTTTTACAAACACCAAAGATTACCACTGACACGAGAACTCCTTTGAAAGATTCTATCTTCTTTTGTCTGAAAGGAGAAAATTTTGATGCCAATGAGATGGTAGATCTGGCATTGGAAAAAGGTGCTGAATATGTTGTAACTCAAAATAGAAAGTTTGTTGATCATAAACGTTGTTTTGTTGTTGATGATCCATTGCAAACATTACAAGCCTTAGCCCTAAAACATAGGCATTCATTGCAGATTCCGGTCATAGGTATTACCGGAACCAACGGAAAAACAACAACCAAAGAGTTAATAGCTACAGTTTTATCTCAAAAGTATTCGGTGAAAGCAACGGAAGGCAATTTGAATAATCATATCGGTGTTCCCCTCACACTGCTCTCCATTGATTCATCTCATGAAATAGCAGTTGTAGAGATGGGTGCCAATCATCCTAATGAGATTGCGATGCTCTGCCAAATGGTACGCCCCACTTATGCATTGGTAACCAATGTAGGGTCGGCTCACTTGGAAGGATTCAAATCCTTTGAAAATATTGTAACTACCAAAATGGCACTGTATGACTTTGTTATTCAGCATGGTGGAACACTTTTTGTTAATTCGCAGGATCAATTGCTACAGGATGAGGTGACGAAGCGCCTGAGAGAAAATAGGATGATCCAACCGGTGGAAAAGGTGAATTTCAACACAGAGGGAGATATTCCATTTAAACTTACTCCTTACCTTCAACTAACTCTGTTGGGACAAGAGGTTCAAACTCAACTAACAGGACAATACAATCTTCCCAATATTGCTGCGGCAACTGCCATTGGGACCTATTTTAAAGTTCCAGATGCGGAAATGATTCAGGCAATTCAAGAATATACGCCTCGCAACGCGCGTTCTCAAATCAAAAAAGTAGGAACTAACCTTGTTATTGCCGATTATTATAATGCCAATCCGACCAGTATCCAGGCAGCGTTAGCGAATCTGGATTTAATTGAATATGACTCTAAAGTTGCTATTATTGGGGATATGTTTGAGTTAGGAGAACAGAGTCCGGAGGAGCATAATCATGTTATAGAATTAGTGGAGCGCTACAAGATCAAGGCTTTTTTTATCGGTGCTAATTTTTATCGACACAAAAATGCTCGTCATCAATTCTTCCAAAATCTGTCAGAGTTGAATCAGCATTTGAAAAAGCATCCCATCGAAAATTCTCTGCTTTTAATCAAAGGTTCGCGAGGTATTCATCTTGAGAATCTTATTTTGGAATAAAAATAAAAGGGGGGGCAGATCATGTTCCCCTTTTGGGTTATCCCTTTTCCCCACTCTCCATTTCATACCTTTTTTGAATATGAGTGATCAATTACGAATTACGAATTACGTATTGTACCCAGATAAAATTTACATATGGGATTGTTGTCGTTTATCGTTGGTCGTAGAGACGCAATGCATTGTATCTCTACAGCCGCATTCAATTGATTTTTTTGGGGTTCGTGATAATCCACTATTTCTCTAAAAGGTCAACATTCCAGAGTGGGGAAATAGGACAACAAAAGAGGGAGTTCTATGCTGCCCCCTAATTTTTTTTATTTACAAAAAAGAAATACAAAATTAGAAATACGAATAAAATATTTCTAAATACCTGATAATTAAATAATTCTAAATTCTAAATTTAGTCATTTCGACTTTCGAATTTCGACTTTCGCCTTCTTATTCGGTTTTTTTGTCTATATAAATCTCCAGTAGTTCGCTCTTCCCATTAGGTACTATATCAACATCAGTAATAACCGCCGGTATGAGAATCGATTCTCCGGCAACAATGAACTCATGATCTCGCTCCGTAAAGAAATGGACCTCTCCTTCTGTACACATATAAACCACAAAGGAGTCAATTTGAATGTATGATTTGTGTATTGGAGTATCAAGTACTAACTTACTGATGTTGAAAAACTCAGATTGTATAATGGAGACAGAACTGTTCAGTTCCTCTTTGTATTCAATTTTATATCCTTCTTCCCGATTGTAGTTTATCGCTTCTAATGCTTCCTCAATATGCAGTTCACGCATCATTCCATTTTTATCTTTTCTATTC
>JAKPTX010000185.1 GCA_029570835.1 Bacteroidota bacterium | reverse complement strand
TGATGGATTAAGTCAATCAGAATACAGTGAAATTGCTGATGTCCATGTTAACTCCCTTCAAAGATTCGAAAAAGGAAATCTGAAAAACATAAAGCTACTGACCTTGCTTTCCCTAATTGATGCTACAGAAATGTCCTTATCGGAGTTTTTCCAGGCAATTGAGTAAATAATTGGTTGATAAAACATCAGTATTGTTTCTGGATGTTTGAATGTAATTTGATAAATTTCGACCAATTCTTAAATTTTTTCTTTATGGAATCAGGTCGCATACAGAACCTAAGCACAGACTACAATTACTCGACAGTTCCAACTAAAATACTGAATGATAATAGATTGTCAGCAACAGCTAAGGGTATACTGGCTTTTCTTTTGAGTCTGCCCAAGAACCATAATATCAATAAAAAGGACTTACCAAAGTATTTTAAAGAAGGGTACTTTGCATTAAACAATGCATTCGAAGAACTTGTTAAACACAGGATTATCCACAAAATTGAAGTACGGGATAAGAAGGGACATTATAAAGGTTACGAATATATCGTTCATGAGTTCCCCAAAAAGAGGTATGGAGACCAGAAAAAGGTAATACCGAATCGTAGTATCCGCAAATCGGTGGAGAATAATTCGGAAGTCAAATTAGTTAACCAAATTTTTAATGAGGACTGCCTTGTAACAATGAGTAAGATGCCAGATGAATTCATTGATATGGTGCTGACAAGTCCACCCTACGGAAGCATTAGGCATTACAACGGCAACAATAAGTTTGAGTTCGAGAAAATTGCGGTTGAATTAACACGGATAATCAAGACTGGGGGTATAATCGTTTGGGTGGTGGGAGACGAAGTGAAACATGGTTCAGAAACGGGGACACCATTCAAACAAGCATTGTTTTTCAAAGAGCGATGTGGATTACGAATTCATGATTCGTTAATCTGGAATAAGAATACATGCACTTACCCTGCTAAACCTAATGGATTAAGGTACAGCCAATGTTTTGAGTATATGTTTGTGTTTTCAAAAGGCGCACCAGCTGTTGTCAACCTCATCTGCGATAAACCTAATCGTTGGGCTGGTACAACAAACTTTGGTCAAAAGACTGACCGTGACGAAAACGACCAACTTGTTCCGGTGAAAAAATTCAAGCCAATTCCAGAATATTCTCCCCGAACGAATATATGGAGATATGTCACGGGGAATGGATATTCCACAGAGGACAAGATTGCCCACCAGCATCCTGCAATCTTCCCGGAACAACTTGCAAGTGACCATATATTAACATGGACAAATGAAGGGGATATTGTTTATGATTGCTTTGCAGGTTCAGGAACAGTACTGAAGATGTCAAAACAACATGACCGGAAGTATATCGGCAGTGAAATTGTCAAAGATTACTTTGATTTGATAGTTAAAAGGTTGAGCATTTGCCCTTACTCCAAATCAACCCTTTAACAACCCTACCAATGTGCTAATTAGCTCGTTAGTTTTTTCCTGAAATTGTGGCATAGGGTAACTCGATTGAAGGTTTGCAATGTCCTCTTCCAATGCCATTTGCATTTCCATGGTCAGTCCATCAAGCTCAAAAATTTGTTGGAGTGTGTGAAGACTGACGGCATTGAAATAGTCCTTTTCCTGATGTACAGGAAGACTAATCTCGTGTAATTGTTCCCAAAATAACTCGCTGTATTTCATTTTATTTCCTTTTTCAGAATGCATCATAGAATAAAAGAA
>JAKPTX010000173.1 GCA_029570835.1 Bacteroidota bacterium | reverse complement strand
GCAAAGAGAGTTTTTAAGGTTGTTGGCTTTGGAAAAAGGTTTGTCATTAAATCTTAACCCGCCAGACAACAAAAGTGTTTATGAACGATATATGAATGGAACCATTGAAAGTAATGTGAATACATTGACAGAGTTGATTTTAGAACTAATTGACACAAATGAAAAAAAGAAGAACGGTGCATAACAGGTCGGTATATGTCATTGGCGCTCCGTGGCGCGACAATTGGGTAACTAAAGAGGAAGGCTTTGTGGCTGGCGCCACGGCCCGCCCCGGCTCCCGCCGGGGACTCCCTCCTGGTGTCACGGTTTTTGCCAACGCGAGAATAAACAAATCAACATCATATCCCTGCATCGCACCACGAGTGCAAAAACACGCGCCACCGCGAAGCGGCGCCAACAACACATACCGCCGAACGTTAGCTGTAAGGCTGAGTTGATTAATAAATTAAAAGCCGTAACACAAGCAAGAGATTTGCAGCCCTTCCCTTCGCTGCAAAACACTTGCTTTTACCCCTTACTTCCTTTTACATATACCCTTTCTTAGATCAAAATGGAAATATTTTACATTATCTGTAAAAAAAAGATCTAAAAATCGTGTCACAAATGAGCCTCTTGTGACATGTACGGTATGAGGTGCCAGAAGAGGTTGTGTGGATATTCCGGACATTTTAATTAATATATTGATTTAGTTGTATTTAACTATAGAAATAAACTTAATCAATTAACGTTATGAAAAAGCTACATTTTTTCTTAGTCGTTCTAATTCTAATTGGAACTGTCCCTGCCAGATCACAGGTAGGACCAAAAACAATGGATCCAAACAATCAAAAAATCAAAGAGATCGCTGTCAAGGTTGACGATGCTGGTTGGGTCTATTTGGATAAAGGAAAGAAACTGTCGTACGACGAAATCTTTACAAGATACAAGGATGCCTTTGGTCTTGGTAACTCAGATGAAATCAGTAGTGGGCACTTAAAACCCACTGATTATTAATTGATTATCATTAAGTTCTTTGACATTATTGTAATCACATTTCGTAAGTATCTCTTTTACAGGCGTTTTATCCAGTAGTGAGATGCTGAGGATCTGTAATATTTCGTAGATTGAACGTCCAACTTTCAATTTGTAACCAACCAGAGCAACCAGACAATAAGCGATGATTGCACAGTATATCTGGATCTTCACAGCATTGATAGTAGTTCCCCAGAAGGCTTTTATTTTAAGATGCTGCTTCATCCATTTGAAAAACATCTCTACTTCCCATCTCTTCTTATAAAGGAATGCAATCTCAGTGGCATTAAGGTCCATGTTGTTGGTCAGGAAAACAAGGTGCAGGTCATGTTCGGCGTCATAATACTTTATTCGTCGCAGTTTTTCAGAATATTCGATTCTTGATTTGGGGCCCAACAACCTTCCAATCTGGTCATTGATAACACCGGTTGTTTTGTCTACTGCCCTTGAGTACATCCTTTTGAACTGAAGATTATCCTTGGCTCTTATAACAAAGAATGACTCGTTAGCATGTATTCTGTGCAGTCTATGAAAGTCGGTGTATGCTTTGTCAGTAACATAAAAACTCCCCTTTTCATATGGAATGAGGTCCATAATGTTGACATCGTGAACCCTGGCTGTGGTAATGTGGATAAAACTGGGAATAGAGGTCTTTATATCAAATAGAGTATGGATTTTTATCCCTCCCTTATGCTTTCGGAACTCAGCCCACCAGAAGACGCTTAAACAAAGATCTATTGTTGTAGAGTCCAGCGCATAAACATTGCCATCAACCTCTA
>JAKPTX010000164.1 GCA_029570835.1 Bacteroidota bacterium | reverse complement strand
TTATTTCCTCTTCATCCGTTACATAATTGCTTCGGGGCACAATTTGAAACTTTCCATATAAAAATTGATATTTTGCTTTTTTAACATAATCCTCCCATGTTTCAGCAACATTAATTTTTTCCCTTTCCCTATTATTTTTTGTAACATCATCCGGATGTATAATAAACAATACATCGTTTGAAATAAAAATGGAGAACCATCCATAACCATAACGAGGGGATTGTCCGATATTTTCTAGGTATAAATCAAAGAATTGCATGTAATTTTCAGCATAAACATTGCCATCTAAAACATCTTGTAATAATAATTCCTGAGGACTCATTTGGTTTTGTGCAGCATGAATTAAAATGATATGAATGGGAGAAGACTCATACAATCCGATTTTCTGTTCCGTTAAGGTTCCATACTCTTTTTTAAGTTTAAACAGCTTTACAAAGTGGGTGTGACGTACCCTACATTTTTCATACATTTCCTGAGGAGTACTTGCCTGTTTTTGATCCTCTTCCAACATCTTATCCAAAATCAACATTAGATCCTTGTTGACCAATGGTTTTACGCTATCCTCTATGTTTTTAAAACGTTGAACATGAAAAGTATCAGCAGTATCAATTTCATAATAAATTCCACCAAAATCCCTTTCCTTAAGAATCTTTGCATATTGCAACGCTATATCAAAATTTTTTGTGAATTTTATATTTAATCTTGCCGCATTATACAAATCAAAGGCAAATGGGGTATGTGAATTGAACGCTTTTTCGTAGTATTGTGCTGCTTTCTCATACTGAAAATCACAAATAGCTAATTCAGCTTTGTTTACATATTCATAATACTTTTTTACATTTTTTTGACCAAAAGAGAAAATGACGCAAAAAAGAAAAGAAATTAAAAAAATCAATCGTTTCATGGCGTTTTGGGTTTTATATTAAAATTTACGGAGGGTTAAAACTAATGACACAATCAGCGTAATAAATCCAAGAAAAAATGAAAAAAGATAAAAAACAATCGGGAAATTTGCAGTTAACATTAAAGCCGGATCGTTATAAAAATAAGACACTTTCTCTTTCCTTGTTCTAATTTCTTCGATTCGTGCATTCAAATTGGTAGTATCTTTTCCGGAAATCAATAATCTTCGTGCATATTCTGACTCAAAGTCATCCATAAGATAGGGTATTCCTGTTTTAAACCAAAAATTTGAAGTTGGATTTAAAAAAATCATTCCGGTAAAGATATCTTGATAGGTGTTTTTTGTTCGTTTGCCAAAATTGGTATAGGTGTCACAAATATCGCTTCCAAAAGGAGAGTTTTGAAAATCAAAACCAACGGGTTTATTACCGCATATATCAAAAGCTTTATCCCAAGAGCCATTTTGTATAGGAAAACTGAAAAGGACACCACCTTCACCAGGTGAAATATTGTTTATAAAAACATTGGCTACCTGATCTTTAAAATTATAAAAAAGATAACTTGTTGCATCTTCGTAGTAAACATAGTCCCGTTCGTTTTTATAATTTTTGGTATCATTAAATGCATGTCTGTAATTCATGATAACCAAACATTTTTTACGTGTTGAATCGCTTTGGATTGTTTCAAAAGTTTTCATAATAGTGGATGCCATACAACTGTCCCTATGAACTCTTTTTTTCTTTAAATGATCCTCATAGGTTTTTATGCTCTTATCAAAGGTGTGAACATCTGTAAAGTATTCCCGGATCTTCAGGGAATCCGGTAAAGTATTGTTTAACTTATTGATTTTCTTCAGGAAATTAAAAAAATTATAATTATGCCAAAAGATCCATTGCCCTTCATTTCTTAAGAGGTCTGTAGTTGCTTTTTCCAGCAAAGTATCATTCTCATACCGAGTGGTTAAATATTTGTTTACATTTTCCTGATAATTGCTTGCACCATATTCAGTAAATAAGTGTCCTACATTATTGATAAATCTCGAATCGGAAACCACATCATAGATAAACTCCCACTGTGTCATCTCAGGATGAAAAGTCTCACATAAAACAACTATATCATGTTTTTCAAACAAATCAAATATGTACTCTTTGGGTGTTTGATCTACACTTTCAATAAAAGCAACTTTATCCTTAAGATTCTGATTATCCGGGTAATGAACATTATAGGTGTAAAAATTAAATCCCAAAAATTTTACTTTTGATGGAAATTTATTATTGCAATGCATCAGTGTTAAAAAGGAGATTATAAAAAACAATAAAACTGAAATAAAAAGGATTCTTTTATGGGTTTTTGGGGGTTCTACATTCTTTTTAGCAGTTTTAGTGATTAAATCCACCCAGATCATACCCGTTGCCATTTTAGAAAACAGATACAAAATGAAATAGAAAAATAGAATAAAAATGGTATTGAATAATCTGTTTTCATAGTGAAAATAATCGAGTAAAGCAAAAAACAAAACAGCCGGAGTCCATTTTACCAATTCTCTCAATAAAATCGATAAATATTGATTTTTAAGGGTAGAAAATTTTAATTTTATTCCACATAAAACAGACCCTAAAGATGCTTTAAAAATCATGTTTGTTATGATTGAATAACAGATAGCTACAATCAAAAACAAGCGATAATAAGGTACGTATGTGTGCTTCAAAAAAATCAAATAAATCAAAGTACTTAAGGATGCTACAATACTTAAGTCCAGAAAGAAAGCACCCATTTCTTTGTAAAAACGAGGTTTATCTACAATATCAATTTTTACATAATCTATAATTTGAGTTTTTGAAATAGTATCCCAGATCAATTCTTTTTTAAAGAAAAAATAGATCAGGTTAATTAAGACCGGAACACCCAAAGCAATAAAAAAGGATAACAACGCACCCAAACCAATTCCATAAAACAAGATCAGAAATGGAACTAAAGTGAAAACCCCATACTTCAACAATATATCTCTGTATATGAGTCTCCAAAAAGTGAGTTTGTCTGTTGTCTTTGAAGCAACAGCTAACTTACATATCGATTTGCCCGGCGTTCTTCCACCTAATAAATCAGCTAAAAATTGATAAATCCCCAATACAATGATAAAAAAAAGAGGATGCATCCAATTGATAATAAAATCAGCGTAATAATAACAACCTAGGCTGATGATAATTACAATTACTAAATCCAATAATGTTGCTAAGGCCCTTTTTGTTAACATGACTTTTATTATTAATTCTTTTTAAGGTACATCATATTATTTTGATAATCAAAAATAAGATCAAATTGTGTTAAAAAGTCCATCCCTATTACTCCATCAACTCCCATTTCCTCGAAAGTTTTAGGATCTCCCCGATGAACATCCACTCCTTTGTGTAGTTCAGTTAGGGAAATTAGTTTTGTAGCCCATGATTTTTCATCCATTAGCGTACTTTGAATATCCATTTCTTTATATAACCGAGAATTAGAATTCATTATTGTGGCATGAGCCCCCAAGTCAACAAAAAAGGTTCCGGAAACAGTTTCTCCATTTTGCAGTTTAAATCCATCCACCTTAACTCTTCGTAAATTCCTAAACTTTTCAATATGTACTGAGTCTCTAAACAGTTTTATAAACTGAAATTCTCTCACTTCATCAGGTAATATATTACATACAATCATGTTCTTGTCAATAAAATCAAACTTCAGGATGTAGTTTTCAAATAGATCCAAACCAACAATTGCTGACACATCATATCGTGCATTTTCTAAAATTAACCCAACTGATTGATTCAATAACGCAATCGTTTTAAGAGGTAAAGAAAAGTTATTAAGTTTGATATTTAGATCTACAGATTTCAAAATTGTATTTTTGGATACATTTTCATAATTACCGGAATCATCAAACAATTTATGATATAAGTCAATTCTTAAAAATGTATAGGGTGCACCATTATCTATACACGAATAAAATTCAATTTCATTTATACTTGTTTTTAATATGATCTTTCTTGCTTGTGGAACAAAGATATCCTTATTTTCCAATAAAAAAGGAATGGTATCCGAATAAAGTTCAATGTCATCTGATGTTTCAAGCTGCTCTTTTGAATCACTTTGCCTACATCCACAGAAATATGTAGAAAGTGAAATGGCAAATAAGAAAAATATTATGGCATGTTTTATCAAGGAAGTTTTAATCATATCAAAACTATTTTTTATTAGAACTGTTTTTTAACAGGGTTATATTATGAGTTCAGATGTATAGATTTTATTTATAAATTATTGAATTTAATGAAATTAACAAGATTTTGAAAGAGTTTTAAAGAATCTTTTTCATTATTATATTTGTAATAATCAAAAACATAATCCGGTTCAAAACCGTAGGAAATATCTTTATTTTCAAAATCATACGATTTGATTGTGTTCATTTTTACGACCACTCCCGATTTTAAAAAAACTCTTAATGGTTGACCAACCGCACCGGCTGTTTTCTCACCTATAAATAAAATCTTTTTATTTTGTGATAACATGGTTGTCAAAAACTCTGCAGCAGAAGCTGTATTTTCACCAATAATGACGTATATATTTCCGGTATATCTTTGTGTTTGTGGAAGAGAATTGATCCAATAATCTTGATGTCTGATCGTTTCAAAAGATTTATCCAGATAAAAATTATAGTAATAAGAATTGAACTGTTCTTTACTCCATGAATCTCTGTGTGTCGTATCCATCCTTTCTCCATAAGCCTTATATAATGAATTATTTGTTCTTACTTTTATTGGATATAAAGACAATGTATCTTGATCAACTAGAAAGTCAATAATTGGATTACAAAAATTGGAATAGCCTCCTCCATTATCAGTTAAATCTATAATCAAATTTTCACATTTTTTGATTACATTTTTGTTGTCAAGAAAATAATCTAGATTTTTACGATCACAGGCATTAAGTTTTATATATGCAAATCCTTTAGATAAATCTGTATAGAATTCATTTTGAGGATACGAAATCGGTACTATCCATTCATTGTCTACCTCTTCTTCTTGTTCTTTTTTAGTTGGGAGTAGAAAACTAGTCACTTTTAGTTGAACATCTATTGACTTTCCATTCCTTAATATGGACAATTTCATTTTAGAATCTCTCCAAGTTAAATAATAACTATTGGTATACATCATTGATAATTCCAGTTTTTTTGAAGGATGGGTAGTTGCAATATAAGGCATAATAAACTTCTCTAAATATTCCATAACAGGAATATCATTGATGGCTATAATTTCATCATTTATGGCTAGTTTATTTTCATATTTTTTTCCATAATTATCTATATAAACTTTATTATTTTTTAAAGTTGTTTTAATTTTAAACCATCCAAGATAAGGATAAAGATAATTGGGAAGATCTTCTAAATTTGTGTGCCCATTATCAAGAGTTGCCATAAATTTTTGGA
This sequence comes from Bacteroidota bacterium, assembly GCA_029570835.1. Classification (GTDB taxonomy): domain Bacteria; phylum Bacteroidota; class Bacteroidia; order Bacteroidales; family WCHB1-69; genus UBA5429. The sequence goes on along the minus strand of JAKPTX010000164.1, from coordinate 15,417 downwards.
TCAACTTTGCATATTCAAAATCATTTTTCGAATCAATTATTTTCGGAAGATAATCCAGATATAAACTATCAAAATTCACTTGAGGACAATTGTCAAAATTTGCAAAATTGTATGAAACTTCTTTCCAAATTGTAGAAAATTCATACATCTTCTGTTCTTTTGACAAAGAATTGAATTGTTTATTTGAACATGATGTTAAAATTAAAAAAAACAATAAATATTTGAGGCTTTTATACATGTTGTAAAAATTTTAATTGTTTTTCCGCATCAGAGGTATAAAAAATTGTAACACAAATAATAGTATCTAATTTTAGTACCCCGTTTTGATAATTTTCAAAAATCATAATATCTTTTAACATAAACGTAAAATTTTAAATAATTGTTGTATCATTTTTTGAATATCGATTTCAATAAAAAAATGTAAATTTGCAGTTTAAGAAAAATGGAAGATGGATAACAGCATTGTGTATGGCTTGAGGCCTATATTGGAAGTGATCGAAAAGGGTAAAACGATTGATAAAGTTTTGATTCAAAAGGGCTTAAAGGGTGATCTTTTCAAAGAGTTTTTTTACATTATTCGTCAGCATAAGATTCCTTTCCAGTATGTTCCGATTGAGAAACTGAACAGGATTGTTCGGGGTAACCACCAGGGGGCGATTGCTTTTGTTTCTTCGCTGGAGTATTTTTCAATCTTTGATCTGCTTCCTACACTGTTTGAGAAGGGGAAAGATCCATTCATTCTGATTTTGGATAAGATTACTGATGTTCGGAATATTGGTGCGATTGCGCGTACTGCGGAGTGCGCCGGTGTGGACGCTATTATCCTTCCCTTAAAGGGGGGCGCTCAGTTGAACGAGGATGCGATAAAAAGCTCTTCCGGAGCATTGTTTAAAATCCCGGTGTGCAAACATTCCAATCTGGTTGAAGTAATCCGATTTCTGAAAGATTCCGGATTGACGGTGATTGGCGTGACAGAGAAAGCTACCCAACTGCATTATCAGCAAAACTACAATACCCCTTTGACTCTAATTTTGGGTAGTGAATATGAGGGAATTGCGAGAGAATACCTTAAAGAGTGTGATCAGACCGTGAAAATTCCCATGCTGGGCACGATTGAATCCTTGAATGTATCGGTGGCTGCGGGAGTGGTCATCTTTGAAGCAGTAAAACAAAGAATTGAAGCGGCTAAATGAAAAAAGTAGGCATTTTATCGGACACACACGGATATACCCATCCTAAACTTTTTGAATTTTTCAAATCTTGCGATGAGATCTGGCACCTTGGGGATATGATGAATATTGATATCATCTACGAACTGGAAACCATCACCAAAGTTAGGGCAGTATACGGAAATTGTGATGGTTGGGATGTACGATCCCGCCACAAAGAGTGGGAACTATTTGATTTTGAGGAACATAAAGTATTATTAAAGCATATCGTCGGCAAACCCGGAAGATATTATCCCGATGCATTTGCCTTGATTCAGAAGCATAAACCGACCATCGTCGTAGCGGGACACTCACATATTTTAATGGTCAAACATGATCCCCTGCACCAGTGTTTGTACATCAATCCCGGGTCCGCCGGAAAATATGGCATCCACACCCGTCTAACCTTTTTGCGATTGGATTTTGATGGAAAGAAACTGGCGAATTTGGAAATCTTTGATGAAGCGAAATGATTTCGGATCAAAAAAAGGCGAAAGTCGAAAGTCGAAATAAATTCAGAATTCAGAATTTAGAATTGAGAATTGTATTATCGTCTATTTTATAATATAACTTAATGATAATCAAGTTTATCAATTGCCACGACTTTTAAGTCGTGGATAGGATTTGCTCCTCAGTACTTAGGGCTTTAGCCCAAATTTATTATAATGTCACCCCTTCGGGGTTCTTTTAGCTCTTGGGGTCAACGTTTTGCTATAATAATGTCACCCCTTCGGGGTTCCAAAGTTTAGCTGATTTGAAAATATTTCCCTGAAAATCAATTCCGAAATCCGAAATCCGAAATTTTCCAAATGGCGTAATATTCCAGAGTGGGGAAATGATCTATCCTAAAGGTGATGGTTTTTCTGCCCCCCTATTTTTTTTATTTCCAAAAAGAAAGTAAAATTAAAAATGGTATAAGGAAAAATTTATCAAGAACAGAAGTTGTCCAAATCCCCTCCTTTGGAGGGGGCAGGGGGAGGTCAAATCTGAAATCATTTTATGTTTAGCTCCTTGAGTTTCAACTGCCAGTTCCAGGCGGATAGGAGCATTTCGTCGAGGGTTCGTTTGGTTTTCCAGTTGAGAAGGGACTCGGAATAGGATGTGTCTGCCCAGATTTTGGCGATATCCCCTTCTCGCCTACCCACAATTTGGTAGTTCAGCTTTTGATGGGTGACTTTTTCGAAAGTTTGAATGATCTCCATGACGGAAAAACCGTGACCGGTACCCACATTAAATACCTCCACATTCCGGTCGCTTTCCTTGCTTTCCAAGCGATTTAAGGCAGCCAGATGCGCTTCTGCAAGGTCAACTACATGGATATAATCCCGGATGCAAGTCCCGTCCGGAGTATCATAATCGTCCCCAAAAACATTCAATTTTTCCCGGATTCCGATGGCTGTTTGGGTGATAAAAGGAATCAAATTGGTAGGCACTCCAATGGGCAACTCCCCGATTAAAGCCGATTCATGCGCTCCAATAGGATTAAAATAGCGCAAGAGGACTGCTTTGGTTTGCGAAATAGCGGTAAAATCACGGATAATCTGCTCAGAAACCTGTTTTGTATATCCGTAGGGGGAGATCGGAGGCAAAATGGGAGATTGTTCAGTTACCGGCAACTTTTCGGGCTCGCCGTACACGGTACAAGATGATGAAAAAACCAGATAGGGAATCTGATATTGCTTCATATTGGAGAGAATATTCAGCAGCGAATTGATGTTGTTATGATAATAAAACAACGGATCTTTCACCGATTCACCCACTGCTTTGAGTGCCGCAAAATGGATCACTCCAACCATATCCTGATGCTCCTTAAAGAGCTGATTCACTTTCTCTTTGTCTGTTAGATCCAGTTTACAAAAAATTGATTTTTGACCTGTAATCCGGTATATGTGATCTACAATCCATTCAAAAGAGTTGGATAAATTATCAGCAATTAGGACCTCATACCCTTGTTGCTGTAGCGTTACAATGGTGTGAGAACCAATATAGCCGGTACCTCCGGTAACTAAAATCTTTTTTCTCATCATCATTTATTAAAAAGGGAGCAAGAGTGATCCTGCTCCCATAGTATGACTATTCAATATTTTTATTTCTTCATGTGCTCAGGATACATATCCACTCTCACAACATGGTTCGTATCAAAATATTTTCCCATAAACTGAATAATATCTTGAGTAGTAACGGCATTTACAGCTTGTTCATAATTATTGATGGTGTTCATAGGTTCATCATCAAATATTTTTCCTGAAATATAACTTAACCAGAAATTATTCTTTTCCATAGCTGTTTGACGAGCATTCACCATTTGTTGTTTCACCTTTTGCATGGTTTCATCTTTAGGACCCTCTTTTTGGAATTTCTTGAGGATATCCATCACTGCATTATAGAGGTTATCTGTATTATCAGGACTACAACCAAACATAATAAAGGTCATAAATTCTTGGTCAGGATATTTTGAAGCTTCCATTTGAAGCATTGGAGAATAAACACCGCTCATCTCTTCACGAATCACTTCGATCAACTCAATTTGGAGTGCTTCAGATATCTGATTAACAATCATTGCATTTTGTGCATTATAAGGAATCTCCTTAGAGAAAGCTATACCGACAAAACTTTGATCTTCAGTTCCTACATAAATATTTTCTCTCACACTTTGTTTTGGGAAACCCTTGCTTACTTCTGCTCTAAAGTTTTCTCTTTGATTAGTAGTTTTTAATGACGCTACATAAGTTTTCAAATACTGATCCATTAATTTTTCATCAAAATTTCCAACAAAAACAAAGGTAAAGTCAGCAGGATTAGCAAAACGCTCTTTATAGAGTTCAAATGCTCTTTCATAATCTACTTTTGCAATGAAATCATCAGGAATCAATAAACTGATATGATATGGATCTTTTTGAGTTAATATATCCATCAATTCACCAATGAAACGATACATCGGCATAGCTTTGATCATTTTCAACTGTTCTTCCATTTCAGAGATCACCAATTCTTTCACAGCAGGGTCAAAGCGTGGTGTGGTAAAGAAAGCATGCAGATATTGGAAGAAAAACTCTAAATCTTTAGGTGTGGAGGATCCGCTAAAACCTTCAGAAGCAAAGGAAATATTTGGTGTTAAGCCCACTTTTTTACCCTTCATTTTTTTCTCTAAGTTGGAGTAATCCAATTCAGAAATACCGGCTCTATCCACAAATTGAGACGCAAAAGTTAGTGATGGAAGATCTTCCACTCCATACAAACTGGTTCCTCCCTTACTACTGGCTCTAAATAGAATCTCATCATTTTTAAAGTCAGTTTTTTTCAAAATAACTTTGACACCGTTAGATAGGGTATATTCTTTAGCACCCACTTCTTCCAATGTAGCAACATTAGTAATTTCTCCGGCAACTAACTTTTCAACCTCTACCAATTCTTGCTCTTTATAAGTATCAACATAGGGTTCTACATTCATCAATGATTTATCGTTGACAATAGCCAATACTTGCTCTTCTGTAGGAATACGAACTCCCTCTTTTTCAGGAGCCAATACCACGGCAACAAAATTATCCATATTGATCCATTTTTTAGCTAAAGCATTAATTTCATCCAATGTAATGCCGTCGATATATCTTTTTACTAAAGTATATTCTCTTTTGGCACCGGGGATAGGAGTTTCATCGATATAGTGACGCACATATTGAGATGCAAATACAGATGATTCTGTTTTATCTGCCTCATTGGCAGCTACTTCATATTGATACAGCATCTCATCCTTAGCGCGTTTTAATTCTGTTTCAAGGAAACCATGTTTTAAAACTCTGTAATTCTCTTTCAAAAGAACGGCAATACTTTCTTCAATTCTATTCTCTTTAGCAACTGCAGAACGATCATAAATGTCGCAGTGTCCAATAAAATTACTATAACCTGAAGAAGCACCAATAAAGGGCGTATTTGGATTTTGTTGCAATTCCGAGAATCTGGAGTCAAACATCATATTATAGAGTTCGTGCACCATAGAAGTTCTAAAATCACCCATCGTTTTCATTTGGAAATACTCATGTTTATTGAGCAGCATCACTTGATTACCACCTGCTTCAGGGTCGGTACAAACTACAGCCATCGGTTTATCATTTCCCGGAATCGGATAAATTATTTTAGGTTCAGATTTGGTACGTGCAGGGATAGGTTCAAAACGATCTTTAATCATTTTTTCGATTTCATCAACATTGATATCACCTACAACAATAACTGCTTGAAGGTCAGGACGATACCACTCTTTGTAGAAATCTTTAATGGTTTGATGTTTAAAGGTTTGCAGATTTTCCAAAGTTCCGATAGGAAGACGATCAGCATATCTGGAACCATTAAATACCACGGGGAACCATTTTTTTCTCATTCTATCGGAAGCACCTAAGCCAACACGGTACTCTTCAATAATAATTCCTCTCTCGTCATCAATCTCTTGATCATCCATTAAAAGACCGTTTGCCCAGCCTTTCAAAATATCCATTCCAAACTCAACATTTTTAGGGTCCTCTGTTGGGATGGTAATCATGTAAATAGTTTCATCAAAAGAGGTATAAGCATTAATTCCACCTCCAAATGAAACTCCAATTTTTTGAAGTTCACTGATCATGGTATTCCCGGGATATCCTTCAATACCATTGAAAGCCATGTGCTCAGTAAAGTGAGCCAATCCTACTTGAGCATCAGTTTCCTGCATTGATCCGGCATTCACGGCCAATCTCAATTCAACTCGTTTTTCGGGCTTTTTATTAGCACGAATGTAATAGGTCATTCCATTCGATAATTTACCAATTTTAACATTGGGGTCATTTCTGATGGGGCCTTCATCTTGTCCTAATGCGGCTGTTGAAAAGGTAAGAACAGCCAGTAATAATAGCAATAACTTTTTCATATTTAATATTTTATATAATTTATATTTGGTTTTTAATTCTGTTTCTAATTAGTATCAAACTATTATTTTTGTTACAGTTTAGTTAGTTCTTTTTAGCAATATCTATCATAAGTTGCTCTAATTGAGCAGGTAACACATCTTTAGCAACCACTTTTTTGTTTGCATCCACCAATATCATCATAGGAGTAATACGCAGGTCATACAGGTTATCACTCAGTATTTTGGTGTCATAATTCCAGCCATGCAGATAGTCAGGATGAGCTGATTTAGACAAATAGTTTCTCCAAGCAGCTTCATTTTCTTCATAAAAGAGAGTTATCACCTTTAGAAGTCCACTTTTGATGTTCAATTTCAGCTGATCCATCGACTCCATCCGCACTCTCAGATCGACACACGCCGGACAATCGGGATGTTGGAAGAGCAACAACAAATAGGGTGATTCCATTTTATACAGAGAAGTTGTATCTCCATTCTTAAGCAAAATATTGAATTCCGGAGCCTGAGACCCCTTTCGGTTGCGTTGAGCAATATCCAATTCGAAGCGATATCTTTCCCGTCTTGCTTCATCTATTGCGGGATTTGCCAGGGCATTCTCCAACATCGCAATATAAAGATCTTCATTTTTCAGTAAAGATTGATAAGATCCAAAAACAGTTTCTAAATAATCAAAAAGTGAACTATACTGTTCGTTACTTTTTTTACTTTGATTCAGGTATTCTATCAGACTAGGAATAGCATCTTTTGCCTCCAACTGAAGGAGAATCTGTGCTAAAAATTGAAATTTGTTGTGAGGTATGGGAGTATTCAACAAACGATCGTCCCGCCATGGATAATGGTCAAAAAGGTGATCCAGCAAATACTTATAATATGTGGTTTTAGATTGATAATACTCAACCGGGGGTGAAGGGATCTCCATTGTAGCCAGAATTACAGATGAAAAGAGAGTTCCTTGATAGGCTGTTGCCGTTTTTCTTTGGTATGCCAATTTATCTTTTTTTATCAACTCTGCCTGTTGAGTCAATGAATCCGCAATCAGTTGAAGTCTTTCCCGTGAAAGCGTCTGTTCCCCATTTTTCAATGTTTGAAAATATTGATCCAATTGTTGCATTTTTAAATCATAATTTTGCATTTTTTGGATAAATTCCCGATTGGCTTGATTTTCCGGAGAACCTTTAAATCTAATATTTTGCTGATCAATATTAATAGTAAACTTTTCAACTCTGACATCAGAGATGAAAAACTCCAAAATTCTGGTAGAATCAGCCTCTAAAACATAGATTCCGGGAACCAAAGGTGCTGTACCTTTAAAAATCACTTGTTTTTGATATGGGGTCGATTGAAAAACCTGATATTGATGCTCTTTGTTATTGTAAGATTTGATATGCAGGGAATCCGCTTGAAAATCTGAATTCACCGTGATATGGTAGGATTGTCCAACCACAGTATAACCACAAAAGAGCAAAACCAATATCCGAATCAGTTGTTTCATTTTCGTAAACTTTTAAATGCAACTCCAAAATAAGAGGCTATATCTGAAGCGATCAGACTTTCTTCAGAGTGTCGGTCCTGAACAGCAAAATCGGCTGCTCTACCATGAATATAAACGCCCAACAAAGCTGCGTCATGCGGATGATATTTTTGAGCCAACAGAGACAAAATCAACCCTGTCAACAGGTCTCCCGATCCGGCGGTTGCCATTCCGCTATTGCCTGACTGATTAAAAAAGAGTTCACCTGATGGAAGGGCTACTACCGAATAGTATCCTTTCAAAACAACAATCAATTGATATTCTTGAGCAAATTCTTTCAATTTTTCCAATCGGTGAAAATCATTTTCAACCGGTCCTAACAATCTTTCAAATTCTTTAAAATGGGGTGTTAAAATCGTATAGGGAGGAATCAACTTCTGCAAATGAGGAGCTTTGCTCACCATATTCAGAGCATCGGCATCAATCACCAATGGGATTGAAGTTTGTGCATCTTTAATCTGGATCAACAAACGCTCAAAAGCTTCCATTGTCAACTTTTCTGTTCCTAACCCCGGACCGATAGCTATCGATTGAAATTGCTCTATCGGGTCAGCAATTCCGGAAAAGCATTCTACATTTTCATCGATAGAATGGATTGCTTCAGGCAGGTAAGGGGTCAAGGCATCCAACACTTTTGATGGTGCATGTACTGTCAATTTCCCCATTCCCCCTCTCATGGCAGCAACAGCTCCTATCAAGGCTGCCCCGGGCATTTTAGATGAACCGGCAATCAATAATCCGTGCCCAAAAGTTCCTTTATGAGAAAATAGCGCTCTGGAATGTAACAGCAGAGAAGCTACTTCTTCATTAATTAGTTTTTTATTAAAAGAAATAAAAGGGGGGATCAGCAAACCTATATCTATTACGGAAAATGACAGCAACCGGATACTGTTTTCCGGTAGGAGAAAAGCCAGTTTAGGGAATTGGAAAGTATAAACCTGATGAGCAAAAACTGAAACATAATCGTCGGGTGTGTGCTCATCACATAGTAACCCGGATGGAACATCCACAGCAACTACATAGCCATTGATCTGATTGATATAATGAACCAGTTTTTCGAATGACCCTTCCAGCTTTCTTGAAATTCCAATTCCGAATAAAGCATCAATAATCAGTGGAAAAAAAAGCGGAGTAGAAGGATATGATTCTTGTATAAATTGATCTGCCTTAACGATCGTCACGTTACTATTCCCTTCTATCAGAGCATAGTTGATGATAAACTCTTCGCAGGGCTTACTATCAAAACAGCTATCCACCACCAAAACTTTGTGTGTTTGAGCTAAATAGCGGGCAATGACTAATCCATCTCCCCCATTTTTACCGGGTCCACAAACCACAACAATCTCACAAAAGGAGTCCAGATCAGTCTCATTGATCAATTTTTCAGCAAATAAAGACGCTGCCCGCTCCATCAAGTCTATTGGAGCAATAGGTTCTGTTTTTATTGTAAATTCTTCTGTTTCACGTATTTGTGCAACGGATAATAACATATTTTTCTATCTTAATCTTTCACTACTCCTAACCAAAGCTTCATCTTTTAAAATTGCTTTCTTAGCCATATAAAATCCCATAGCTGTCAAAGCAATAATCAAGATAACGTAGTTATAGTCAAGAACCGTATTATTGAGTTCCGAAATTTTAGAAAATACAAATTTGGGATAAATATAAAGCATGGTCAATAGAGTCGCCAAAATGACAAGCATATTAAAATTGATCAAGCGTACTTGTAACTTTCTTTTTTTATATAAAAAAATCGTCACAAAAGAGATAATTGAAGATAACGACAAAAGTATGGCAACAAAATATGTTTTAGCAACTACGAGATCCGTATTGATTACGTGTACAGTAAAAGGGGTATAGGTATAAAAGCCCAGTTCAGAAGTTAATGTACCAATGGGAATAAAGAGTAACACTATGGTTACCAGACCGGCTACAAGCAAATAGATGGATTGAATTCTCTGAATCATCACTTAAAATTTATTGGATTATACAATCTGCAAAGATACTAATTTTTTGATTAATTGGAGATCACTTTCTTTATGTTCATAGTTGGAACTATCGAGGTAGAGATCGGGTGAAATGTTGAGATCGTGGGTTGACTTTATGGTCGTGCAAGAAGCGTGCAGTTCTCTCACTCCGGTTTGATTCACGATTTCCAGTCCATTCTTGTAGTTCACACCACTCCCGGCAAGGATTACAATCCTACCTTGCGCCTCCTGAACCATCTCTTTTAGCACCGGTATTCCCCGGAATGCCGTAGGAGCAGTTCCGGAAGTTAACACTCTGTCATACCCTATTTCAATGAGTTGTCTAAGAGTTGACCTCCAATCCGAGCAAATATCAATAGCGCGATGGAAGGTCAGTTGCATGGTTCCTGCCAACTCCCGGATCTCTTTTGTCTTATCCAAATCCAAAGATCTATCCGGATTTAAAAGGCCAACTACAACCCCATGAACTCCCAGCTCTTTGCATGCCTGCACCTCTTTTTTGATCACCTCAAACTCCTCTTTATTGTAGCAAAAATCGCCTGGTCTGGGTCTGATTAAAACATAGGTTTTCAGCGAAAGGTTTTCAACACAATATTGAATAGAACCAAAAGAGGGGGTTGTTCCCCCCTCTGCTAAATTTTGGCATAATTCAATTCTATCCGCCCCAGCCAGGTCAGCATGTATTGCTGATTGAACCGAAGGAGCACAAATTTCAAAAGTTAATCGGTTATTTTTCATTCAGTTGTCACTTTATTCGATTAATGAGATCGATCTTTTCAAGAAAGAGCTCAACTTTTCACCAGTCAACAGATTTTGCGAAAGTAGCGCCAGGTCAATCATCTGTTCAACTAATTTACTCTGTTTTTCAGCATCCGTTTCAGCTAAAATCTTGTTCACTATCTCATGATTTCCGTTGACAATCAGGTTATACTGGTCGAATTGAGAGTAAAAGCTTTTTTGTCCCGATAGTTTCTCCATATCCTGGAAACGTCTCATAAACTCGTTTCTGGTGATCATTACGGGAAACTCCTCTTCACTTAAATTCTCAATCAAAACATTAAACTTGGTTTTTTCTACTTTATCTGTGAAAAGACCTTTCAACTTTTCAGACTCTTCTTCAGAAAGTTTCGAAATCGATTCCTGCTCTTTTTCAATCAGCTTATCTACTACATTGGCATCCACTCTGATGAAGCGTACTTTCTCCAATTTTTGCTCCAACATATTGATAAAGTGTGTATCCAGGAATCCGTCCATTAAAAGCACATCATAGCTTCTTTCTTTTGCATTTTGTATGAAGACATGTTGGGTATCCAGATCAGAGCTGTAAATATGAACTACATTCTCGTTTTTATCTTTCTGTAACACCTCAATTTTCTCACGGTATTCGTCAAATGTAAAATATTTACCCTCCACATTTTTCAACAGGAAGAAAGTTTTCACTCTTTCAAAAAACTTCTCATCTGAGATGGCGCCATATTCAATAAATACTTTAATGTCATCCCACTTCTTCTCAAAATCTTCCCTGTTCTCTTTGAACATCTCTTCCAACTTATCAGCAACTTTTTTAGTGATATGCCCGGATATCTTCTTCACCTGCTGATCCGATTGCAGATAGGATCTGGAAACGTTGAGCGGAATATCGGGAGAGTCAATAACACCGTGAAGCAACATCATAAACTCCGGAATCACACCCTCCAATTGATCGGTTATAAACACCTGATTACTATACAATTGAACTTTATTCTTTTGTATTTCAAACTGGTCTCTCACTTTGGGGAAATACAAAACACCCTCCAAATTAAACGGATAATCCACATTCAAATGAATTTGGAAGAGCGGTTCTTCGAAACTCATAGGATAGAGTTCTCTGTAGAAGTTGCTGTAATCCTCTTGCGTTAAACTGTTGGGAGATTTTTTCCAAATCGGATCGGTATTATTGATGATTCTTGGTTTTTCAATTTCAACAGGCTCTTCTTTTCCTTCCTCTTTGGTCCAATCTTTTTCCATTCCACACTGAATGGGAATAGGTAAAAATCGGGCATATTTATGCAGTAATTCCACAATTCTATTTTCATCCAAAAACTCTTCGGAATCTTCGGCAATATGCAGAATTATTTCCGTACCTCTCTCCTCTTTTTCTATTTCCTCGAGTGTATATTCGGGAGAACCGTCACAGGTCCATCTAACTGCTTTAGCATCAGGAAGATAAGATTTAGTCAATATTTCCACATCTTTGGCAACCATAAAGGAAGAATAGAATCCCAATCCAAAATGTCCAATAATTGTAGCTGAATCGACTCCTTTATATTTGTCCAAAAACTCTTCCGCACTTGAAAAAGCAATTTCAGTGATATATTTAACCACTTCCTCTTTTGTCATTCCAATACCGCGGTCAATCACACGAATTGTTTTATCTTCTTTGTTTACAACAACTTGAATGGTCAGATCTCCCAGTTCAGTTTGAGCAGAACCCAGGTTTACTAATGTTTTCAGTTTTTGAGTTGCGTCAACAGCATTGGAGACCAATTCACGTAAGAAGATGTCATGGTCTGAGTATAAGAACTTCTTAATAATCGGAAATATATTTTCCGTTTTTACATTAATTTTTCCTTTTTGCATATTATTTTGTGTTTTATTTTATAATTCATATCTCATCAGATATTATATAGTTAACACAAACTATGCCACAAAAAGAGAGTATGCCAATTTGTCAGGATTTATTTCTAATACCCTAAAATTTTGAGCATCGATTTATAACTTTGTTCTTTTGCAAACAGCTTAGTTACAAGTTCTCCATCTTCATCCAGTGTAATAATAATATGTTTAGGTGCAGGGGTCAGACAGTGTTGTATTCCGCCATAACCACCAACAGACTCCTGATAAGCGCCGGTATTAAATAATCCAATATATTGAATATCAGCATCTTTACCGCTATTTTCATCTATATATCCCAATCCGTTTTCATCAATTTTGGGTAGGAAAACAGCATTCAGGTTGGCTTCCGAGTTGTAGTAATCGTGACTGTCACAAGTTAATCCCCCCAAAAATACTCTTTCATACTCTTTATCCCAATTATTGACAGCCAGAATGATAAACTGTTGATTAATCGCCCAAGTATCAGGAAGTGTAGTCATAAAAGAACTGTCTATCATATTCCACAACTCCCGATCATTTTGTCGTTTTTGTTGAAGAATTGAATATAAAACAGCACCCGACTCACCCACTGTATAAGAGCCAAATTCGGTAAAAATATGAGGTTCCATCACTCCTTCACGATCACAAATTAATTTAATTTGAGAGACAATCTCTTCAGCCATATACTCATAGTCATAGCTGAATGAGAGTTTGTTTTTAATTGGGAAACCTCCACCAATATTCAAGGAATCCAACTCAGGACATATTTTTTTCAGTTCACAATAGATATTGACACACTTGGACAACTCGTTCCAGTAGTACGCCGTATCATTGATTCCGGTATTAATAAAGAAATGGAGCATTTTGAGTTTAAACTTTGGATTCTCCTTAATTTTTGACTCATAAAAGGGGATAATGTCATTATAGCGAATCCCTAAGCGTGAAGTATAAAACTCAAATCGGGGTTCCTCTTCTGCAGCTATTCTGATACCGATCTGGCATTTCCCCTCAATCGCTTCATCCAACTGATCCAACTCCACCATATTATCTAAAATCGGAATCAGATTAATGTACCCTTCAGACAACAACTGAGCAATGTTAGTTATATATTGAGGCTTTTTAAATCCGTTACATATAATGTAGTTATCCTTTGCAAATTGTCCGTTTTCTGTCAAAACCTCTATCATATTCAAATCAAATGCAGAAGAAGTTTCAATATGAACATCATTCTTCAACACCTCTGTCAGCACAAATTCAAAGTGAGAGCTTTTTGTACAGTAACAGTAATGGTAGTCACCCCGATAATCCACTTTTGCCAAAGCAACATTAAACCACCGTCTGGCTTTTTGTATATTTTGAGAAATCTTGGGCAGATAGGTAATCTTCAACGGTGTTCCATACTGTTTAATGATATCCATCAATGGAATATCATTAAAGTACAACTCATCATCAATAACTTCAAACTCCTCTTGTGGGAACTCATACGTCTGAGTAATTAAATCAATGTACTTATTTTTCATAATTGATAAATTTTAACATATAGGGTTACACATTTTCAAAACAATCTAATTCACCAATAAAATTAAATCCGACAAAGTTACTTTCATTCATTTTTATCAATCCAACTTCATTGGATTTGCAAAAATAATACAAAGTAATCAATTTAGATACAAAAATAATAAAATTTTTATTACTATTTTTTTATCGTAAAATAGTTAATATCAACCAACTAACAATATTACATGAAACATACAGTATAATTCCCATAACTAAAAAGGCATATTAATGGCAGAAAAAGGGCGAAATTTAACTAATTTAGAATCTATTTTTTATATAATTTCGCGCCATGAAAAAAAAGAGCGGTATTTCAATTCACACCTTGGGATGTAAACTCAACTTCAGTGAATCTTCTTATATCAGCAATCAACTCATTCAGTCAGGGTTTCATCTATCTGACGATCCTGATCTGATTATCATCAACAGTTGTGCTGTTACGGCTGCTGCGGTCAAAAAAACCAGAAATTTAACCTCAAAATTACATCACCAACATCCTGATGCACAGATATTTATCATTGGATGCTACAGTGAATTGGAGCCTCAAACCGCATTGCAATGGAAAGGCGTAGTGCAAACTTTTGGCACCAAAGATAAAATCAACCTCATCGAATACCTTAAGCAATCAACCATTCCGGAAGCGCCTTACTTTTATTCAACTTACTCATTAACAGATAGAACCCGCTCCTTTTTGAAGATACAGGATGGCTGCGATTACCATTGTTCTTACTGTACAGTAGCCAGAGCGCGTGGAGAAAGCAGAAGTGACTCGATCGAAAATGTGATTCAAAACATTCAAACCATTGCCAATCAAGGGATTAAAGAGGTGAACCTCACCGGAGTGAATGTGGGAGATTTCGGACGCAATCACGGTACAAATCTGTATAACCTTTTACTCAAAATCGAAGAGTTACAATTGATTGATCGGGTGAGAATCTCCTCGATTGAACCCAATCTGCTCAGCAAAGAGATAGTTGACCTGATAGCTCAATCACAACACTTAATGCCTCATTTTCATTTGCCATTACAATCGGGTTCGGACACCATTTTAAGTGAAATGAAACGAAGGTACAACACAAAAATGTTTGCGGACAAGGTTCATTACATTAAAGAAAAAATGCCCGATTCGTGCATCGCGGTCGATGTTATTACAGGATTTCCGGGTGAAACCGATTTACTTTTTAATGAAACTTTGAACTTCATTGAACAACTTCCAATTTCCTACTTGCACGTCTTCACTTACTCCCAAAGAGCGGGAACACCGGCTGCTGTTGCACCTCATCAAGTGGAAGCAACAATGAAGAAAGAGAGAACCAAACAACTTTTAGACCTCTCAAAGAAGAAAAAAAAGCAATTCTATCAATCTCAGTTGAACAAAACAAGACCTGTTCTGTTTGAAGAGATTAATCATAACAATACAACATTAGGATTTACCGATAACTATGTTCGGGTCAAAACAGCATATAGCGATGATAAAGTGAATCAAATTATAGAGACTTTGATTACTAAAGATATACTTGTGTACGACGATCCTAATTCATAATTAAGATTTCATTTCAATGCACCCTATATTCCAACTTCCTAGCGGTATCAAATTTGTTCACAAGC
>JAKPTX010000271.1 GCA_029570835.1 Bacteroidota bacterium | reverse complement strand
AGGCTGAAAATCCTGAATTTGTTTATACTTACCTACATGTTGGTCTACCTCGCGGTCCATCCAATCATTGAAAACATAACCGAAAGCTAGAAAGAAGGCCGTAAAGCCTAACAACTTCAGTAGTATCAACAATGTTGTGGCACTGATCAGAGATTTGTAAACTGTAATGAACCAAGCGAGGATTATAAATGGAAGCTTGGAATCGCCCCACTCGTCCCATCGGCTTATTGAGTGAAGACTTGTGAGAACCCGAATGATTGCAGTTTTTGGCTTAGGATTAGCAATCATACCTCTCCTCGGCATTCTGATTTAATACTCTTCGCCAGTAGAATTTTATCCAGCAAATTCATCAACCATTGTACCGATAGATAATCTGTGTGGCAACGCAACCAACACTTTGGGCAGTCAAGTCCGAGCATGGATGCTCTATTCTGACTATAAATATCTGAGTGCCATAATTCAGTTAGCTTCTGACTGTGTAGGTTACCGATCGGTTTTTTAGGCCAGCAACTCCGGACGTTCAGGTCCACATCAACTGAGATGGTGGTAAACCCAGCTGTACAGATAGTTCTTTCTGGTAGTCGTTTGTAAACCAAAAAGTCTGGAAAACCAAGCAAATATGCTTCGTCGTTGTCGATTCGGCTTCCTGCTTGTTTCATTTTAACCAGCTTTTCAATCTGCCTTTTCAAAGGCAATAAATCTTCAGTATGAAATTGGAGCCGTTCTGGATTGTAGCGACTTTCAAAGGAACGATGTAGGGGTTGAAAACCTACTGAGATATCCAAATCGTTACAAAAAGCTACAAGATCGGCAACTCCATCAATATTAGCTTTAGAAATTACACAGTTGACAGAGAACACGAACAGCATTGGATATTGATTGCGAATATCAGCAACATACTTCAAACCTTTAAGTACCGGAGCTAAGGAGACGCCGCGGATACTTTTATATATACTGGGATCAATGGAATCCAGTGATACACAAAGAGAATTTAAACCTGCTTCCAAGATCGGCTGCAGATGCTTCGAATTGAGTAGCAAGCCATTCGTCATCGTAGAGCTAATCACCTGTTTATCATTCATGCGTTGGATAACTTGGTAAAGATCATTATTCAGGAAAGGTTCTCCTCCAGTCAAACTTATCATTTGAACGCCTAATTCGTTCAACTCGTCCACAGCCAGGTAAAGATCCTCGATCAAGGGATTACCCGGATTGTTCTTCCAAATTCCGCAGTACTCGCAGCGAGAATTGCACCATTTATTAGCTTGAAGACTTGCGGTTAATGGAGTGACATAGGGGGTATTTTTTTCAACCGATAGGGAAAGTTGGTCAATGTACTGTTTAGCCCTTTGAGATATGTCTTTCATGTTGATATCCTTCTATTTCCCTTGGTTTTATACCTATCTTAAAGTTGAAATCAATTCACTACCCTCATGCAATATTTTTTGGGTATCATCATGTAAAGCATCGAACTTAGGAATAAAATCAGCGATCCAGGCTTTGGAGTTAAGGTCACCTTTTGATAATTGATCCACAGCAGTACTAAGAAACTTTTTATGAAGTGAATGGATATTTAGTTCAATCGGTTTGATTTTAGTCATTATGGTATTTCTTTGGAGGATATTAAGGTCACCAATCATAAAATGAATTTCGTAATAATCTTTTGCGGTTGGCTCGTAGATTGGAGTGTAGTTTCGCAAGAGATCTGCAAATGCTTCAACTTTTACGTCAATAAACTTGTAGCGAATTCCTAATTCGCGTTCTATGATCAAGTTTTCCTCGCGGATAAGTTTTTCCTCGGGCGTACCTTTCAAGACCATCATGCCTACTAATTTTAAAATGGTGGGGGCATTTGGAGAAAGTAAATAGTTCACTGTTTTTTGGAGTTCCGGAAAGTTTGTTCCAGGATTGAACAAGATATACCCGATATTGTGATTGAAC
>JAKPTX010000144.1 GCA_029570835.1 Bacteroidota bacterium | reverse complement strand
GCGGTCCGGACGGGACTCGAACCCGCGACCCCGTGCGTGACAGGCACGTATTCTAACCAAACTGAACTACCGAACCGTTCTCTGTTTGAGGGTGCAAAAATACAACAAATTTTAATACAAACAGCTCTTTTTGATTATTTTTTTATTTTTTTATTTTTTTATAAAAAAAGGGGGGGTGGAAATTCATCACTTTTTGGACGTATCAATCCTCTTCTTACCCACTGCTTCGTCTATGATAACTGTTTGGGGCGGTGAGAGCAATTGTTCCGGATGAGTCAAAATCTTATTCAGTAAACGAAGTGAAGAAGCATAATAAAATCCATCACATATTCTTTCATCCACTACAAATTTCAACCCTATATATCTCTTTTTTTCAACATTCCCACTAGAATCCATGACATATTCCGTCGATTTTCGTCCCATTGCGATAAAAACACTGCAAGTTCCGAACTTATACAAGTGGTGATAAATGGGTTCAAGTCCTATCGATCCCATATTAGTTAGAAAAAAACTACAATGCCAGGGACTTATTTTGTGCACAAATTTAGGCATGATACCCACTCTGTCCATCCATGACAAACAAAAGACTACAAAACGAAGAAGAGAATCGGGAAGCTTACTCAATATACTGGCAATCAAATCTGCATCCTTTTGAACTCCGGGCTCATCTAAGGTATTCAATTCCATTTGCACTTTGTTAACTATATCTTGTAGTGTATCTTCCGGCATAAAATAAGGTTTGATGAATGTCTCTTCCCCATCATCCGTGAGAGAACGTTTGATGGCAATAGAAATATTAAAATGATTCCGAGCAAATATTTTATTCCATACCACAAAACGGTTCAACTGTGGTCTTTGTGAAAACAATCGAACCAATGCAGCCATCATAACATGCATAACGGAAATATCCGGCATTTCCTCTTTGTGCTTTTTGATAAATTCCTCAAGATGATCTACAGGGATTTTCTCCTCAAAAAAATTTTGAGCATCATTACGAGTTCTTAAGAAATAGGATATCACACGAAATATGATATCAACCTTCCGTACACGCCATCCATCGTAACGATCCCCATATCCCCTTTTAAAATATTTGAATTGGTTCAAAGACATAACCCAATCATTAGAATATTATTCTGCAAAAGTATAAAAAAATAATTATAATATTTGGATTTTCTCTCCTTAATTTGACCTTTTTTTGTTTATCAAATTAATCAATAGAATTGGTTGATATTCTCGATATTTTTTTGTACCTTTGCACTGTTTTAAAAAAATGATACATCAATATTTAACTTATTAAATATCAAACAATTATGGCGAAAAAAAATTTTTTAACTTGTGACGGAAACTACGCAGCATCCCATGTTGCTTATATGTTTAGTGAAGTTGCAGCAATCTATCCTATTACTCCATCTTCAACTATGGCGGAGTATATTGACGAATGGTCGGCTCACGGAAGACTTAATATTTTTGGTGAAACTGTTAAGGTTGTGGAGATGCAATCTGAGGCCGGTGCTGCCGGTGCAGTTCACGGTTCACTTCAAGCCGGTGCATTGACTACTACATATACTGCATCCCAAGGATTACTTTTGATGATCCCTAACATGTATAAAATGGCCGGAGAATTACTTCCTGCTGTTTTTCATATTTCTGCTCGTTCATTAGCTGCTCAAGCATTATCAATCTTTGGCGACCACTCTGACGTAATGAGTACTCGTCAAACCGGTTTCGCAATGTTGGCAACCGGATCAGTTCAAGAGATTATGGACTTAGCTCCTGTAGCTCACTTAGCTGCTATCAAAGCTCGCGCTCCATTTATGCACTTTTTTGATGGTTTCAGAACTTCACATGAGATCCAAAAAGTGGAAGCTGCTGACATGGAAACATTGAAAAAATTAGTTGACTATGAAGCACTTCAACAATTCAGAGATAATGCATTGAATCCTGAACACCCTGTAACAAGAGGAACTGCTCAAAATCCGGATATCTATTTCCAAACCAGAGAGCTTCAAAACAAGCATTACGAAGCAGTTCCCGGTATCGTTGCCGAATATATGAAAGAAATAAGCAAAATTACAGGACGTCATTATGCCCCATTCACATACTACGGCGCACCAGACGCAACCGATATCGTAGTTGCTATGGGTTCCATCACTGAAGTGGTTAAAACTGTAGTTGACAAATTAAATGCTGATGGTAAAAAAGTGGGTGTAATCACCGTTCACTTATATAGACCATTCTCAACTCAATATTTATTCGACGTTCTTCCAAAATCTGTTGAAAGAATCTGTGTATTAGATAGAACTAAAGAACCCGGTGCTAATGGAGATCCTCTATACCTAGATATTGTTGAGGCTTTCTACGGTTGTGATAAAAAACCTCTTATCATTGGCGGTAGATATGGATTGTCATCAAAAGATACAACTCCTGCTCATATTTTAGCAGTATTCAATAACTTAGCAGATAAGAATCCTAAAAACCAATTCACTGTAGGTATCGTTGATGACGTTACTTTCAAATCACTACCTATCCTTCCTGATTTTAACGTGTTACCGGCAGGTACATTTGAAGCTAAATTTTATGGTTTAGGTGCCGACGGTACTGTAGGTGCCAATAAAAACTCTATCAAAATTATTGGTGATAACACCGATAAGTATAGCCAGGCTTATTTTGCTTACGATAGTAAAAAATCAGGTGGATTTACCAGTTCACACTTGCGTTTCGGTGACAAACCAATCAATGCGCCATACTTGGTAAACACCCCCGACTTTGTTGCTGTTCACGTTCCATCTTATCTCGAAAAATATGATACTTTGAGAGGAATAAAACAAGGTGGTACATTCTTGTATAACTCTATTTGGAGTGTTGAAGAGACTAAAGAACGTCTTCCTGATTACGTTAAAAAAACATTGGCTGAAAAAAATATCAGCATGTATATTATCAATGCTACTGAAATAGCTGAAGAGATTGGATTAGGAAATAGAACTAACACCATCCTACAATCAGCATTCTTCAAAATCTCTCAGGTAATCCCTTACGATTTGGCAGTAGAAGAAATGAAAAAAGCGATAGAAAAATCCTATGGTCGTAGAGGTGAAGAGGTTGTAAGGATGAATTATGCTGCTGTTGAAGCCGGAGGTAACGTTATTAAAGTTGATATTCCTACTGAATGGGCTAAAATCGAAGTTAAGAAAGAGGTAGATAACAGAAATATTCCTGATTTCATTAAAAATGTTATGGAGCCGATGACTGCTCAGAAAGGGGATGACCTTCCAGTTAGCGCATTCTTAGGCTATGAAGATGGAACATTCCCTGCAGGAACTACCGCTTATGAAAAGAGAGGTATTGCTGTTAACGTTCCTGAATGGATACCTGAAAATTGTATCCAATGTAACCAATGTTCTTTCGTTTGTCCTCACGCTGCTATCAGACCATACGTTTTGACTGATGAAGAGTTGGCAAAAGCACCTGAAGGAACCAAAACATTGAAAGCTGTAGGAAAAGAGTTTGCAGGTATGCATTTTAAAATCCAGGTTTCCGTATTGGATTGTACCGGTTGTGGAAACTGTGCCGATATTTGTCCTGCTAAAACTAAAGCTCTCGAAATGAAACCTTTGGAAAC
>JAKPTX010000142.1 GCA_029570835.1 Bacteroidota bacterium | reverse complement strand
TTCAGTGGGGTGCTGAAGGAAACTTTGTCAACAAGTACAAAGTGCTTACCATTCAGGTTCCTCAGATTCGTGCCGATTACAATAACCGTACAGGTATTGTCCACATGGCTTAATTGATTGCTTTTCACTAATCAAGTGATTATTTTTAATTTAATCAAAAATTATTATGGTAGCAAGAGTTCGCAAGAATACAACTGTTGTAGAAGAACCTTTGGAAGAAATTGTACCACTTGAACCAAAAGTGGAATTACTGGAAGAAGAAAAGCCAAAATTAACGGTTTACCCTAAACAGGAAGAACCTGTTGTTGAAGATACTCCAAAATCTGAAGTAATCCGTTGGAAAAAGATTGGTAATGGTTCTTTTATTCATAACAATCGTTATATTAAACCGGGGCAAATTTTTACGGCAACGGTAGAGGAAATACCAACTGCATTTCGTGATTTGATTATTCCGCTTGAAAAGTTACCTGAAGATAAGTTACTTTCGGCTAAAAAATCTTCAAATTATACCCTTGTAGAGATAGAAGGTACAAATACTTGGAATATTGTTGATAGTCAAGGTAAGATTTTCAACGAAAAACCTATGGCACGTTTGGAAGCTGAAAAACTTTTAAATGTCATTTAAATGATTTGGTCTGTACCGAAAATATGGGAAGGTGGTGATGTTTGGGTTATAGGGGGAGGCCCATCCATAACTAAACAGTTTGGGGTTTCTGTTGATGTGGTTAATGACGTAGTTATTGGAAAACAGCCACTTTCCCTTTATTCACCATTTATGGAATCAATTCATAAAAAGCATATCATAGGTATCAACGTTGCTTATATGCTTGGTAATTGGGTTGATATGGTGTTTTTCGGCGATAATGGATTTTTTGCTGCTCATAAAGAAGGATTGTTTAAGTTTCCCGGCATTAAGATAAGTTGTACCAACGGAGTTGAAAAGTTTCCTTGGGTAAAATTTTTACATAAAAATCCTGCCCATCCATTTGGAATATCACCAAGTCCGAACAACGTAAGTTGGAATAAGAATAGT
>JAKPTX010000138.1 GCA_029570835.1 Bacteroidota bacterium | reverse complement strand
TTGAGGTAATTTTGGTATGCTCTTTTTTTAGGATATTAGCCGTTGTAGCTCAGTGGTAGAGCACTTCCTTGGTAAGGAAGGGGTCACGAGTTCAACTCTCGTCAATGGCTCAAACTTATTGTATTAACATTATAAAAAAACGAAAATTTTAACAACCTTTAATCAAATAAGACAATGGCAAAAGAAAAATTTGATCGTTCCAAACCGCACGTAAACGTAGGAACAATTGGTCACATTGACCACGGAAAAACAACACTAACAGCTGCAATTTCTGCTGTATTGGCAGAAAGAGGTTTATCGGAAAAAAGAAGTTTTGATTCAATTGACAATGCACCAGAAGAGAAAGAACGTGGTATTACCATTAACACGTCACACGTTGAATATCAAACAGCGACCAGACACTATGCACACGTAGACTGTCCCGGCCACGCTGACTATATTAAAAACATGGTTACCGGTGCTGCTCAGATGGACGGAGCAATTTTGGTTGTTGCTGCTACTGATGGTCCTATGCCACAAACTAGAGAGCACATCCTTTTGGCTCGTCAGGTTGGTGTTCCAAAATTGGTTGTTTTCATGAACAAAGTTGACTTGGTTGATGACCCTGAATTATTAGAGTTAGTAGAAATGGAAATCCGCGATTTGTTATCATTCTACGGATTTGACGGTGACGAAACTCCTATCATTCAAGGATCTGCATTGGGTGGATTAAATAACGAACCACAATGGGCTGAAAAAATTATGGAATTAATGGATGCTGTTGACACATACATCCCACTTCCAAAACGTGAAAGTGAAAAAGATTTCTTAATGCCTGTTGAAGACGTATTCTCAATCACCGGTCGTGGTACTGTTGCTACCGGTAGAATTGAAACCGGTGTTATTCATACCGGAGATCCTGTTGAGATTCTAGGTATGGGTGCTGAAAAACTAAAATCAGTAGTTACCGGAGTTGAGATGTTCCGTAAAATTTTGGATACCGGTGAAGCTGGTGATAACGTAGGTCTATTACTTCGTGGTATTGATAAAGATGAGATCCGTCGTGGTATGGTTATTGCTAAACCCGGATCAATCAAACCTCATAAAGAGTTTGAAGCTGAGGTAGTTATTCTTAAGAAAGAGGAAGGTGGACGTCACACTCCATTCCACAACAAATATCGTCCTCAGTTCTACTTCCGTACAACTGACGTTACCGGTGAAGTATTTTTACCTGAAGGAGTTGACATGGTTATGCCCGGTGATAACTTAAAAATCAGAGTTAAGTTATTATCTGAAGTAGCTATCAACTTGAACCTTCGTTTTGCTATCCGTGAAGGTGGTAGAACAGTTGGTGCCGGTCAGGTTACAAAAATTATTGACTAATATCAATTAAAGGTAGCAGATTCACATTTGGGTCTGCTATTTTTTAGGGGAATAGTTTAAGGGTAGAACAGTAGTCTCCAAAACTATCGGTGGGAGTTCGAATCTCTCTTCCCCTGCAAGTGAAGAAAGAAGTAAGAAGGTAGAAGGAAGAATTGAAGGCGGAGGGCGGAAGGCGGAAGGCGGAATGAAAAAAAGGCGAAAGTATTAGAAATTAGAATTAGCGGAATTCAG
>JAKPTX010000135.1 GCA_029570835.1 Bacteroidota bacterium | reverse complement strand
CAATAGCGTTGGGGCACACCTCTTCCCATTCCGAACAGAGAAGTTAAGCCCAATAGCGCCGATGGTACTGCCGAAAGGTGGAAGAGTAGGTCGTTGCCCAATAACATAAAGCCTTGTGGATTTTTTTCGCAAGGCTTTTTTTTATCGTAATTCGTAATTCGTAATTCGTAATTCGTAATTGATCACACATGTCCAAAAAGGTCAAATATTCCAGAGTGGGGAAATGGGACATCAAAAAAGGGGAGATTTTCCTGCCCCCCTTATTTTTTTTATTCCAAAATAATAAAATAGAAACAAAAAGTAAGATTGAAAGTCGAAGGCGCGAGTAAATAATTCTAAAATCTAAATTCTAAATTTAAGAGATTCCGAAATCCGAAATCACAAATCCGAAATCTTTTGTATCTTTGCAGATAGAATTTTTAATTTTTACTCAATAATATTATGAAAGATTTAAAAAATTACATTGAAGAAAACAAAGATCGTTTTTTAGAAGAACTTTTTTCCTTGATTAGGATTCCCTCGGTTTCATCAAAAAGTGAACATAAAGAGGATATGGTACGTTGCGCAGAACGTTGGGCAGAGCTGATTAAAGAGGCCGGTGCCGATTTTACAGAAATTCATCCTACAAATGGTGCTCCCGTGGTGTATGGTGAAAAGATCATTGATCCTAAATTGCCTACCGTATTGGTTTATGGGCACTATGATGTGATGCCTGCTGAACCATTTGAATTGTGGAACACAGAGCCATTTGAACCGGTTATTAAGGATGGAAAAATTTGGGCAAGAGGTGCTGATGATGATAAAGGACAATCTTTTATCCATGCCAAAGCATTCGAATATATGGTAAAAACTAACCAACTCCCTTGTAATGTGAAGTTTATGATTGAAGGGGAAGAGGAGATCGGTAGTGTTAACCTGTACAAATTTTTGGAAGACAATAAGGAAAAACTCAAAGCAGACATTATTTTGGTATCTGATACCAGTATGATTGCTCCAGATATTCCATCTATCGATATGGGATTGCGTGGTTTAACTTATCTCGATGTGAAAGTGGTGGGTCCTAACCGTGACCTTCACTCCGGTGTGTTTGGTGGTGCAGTAGCCAATCCAATCAATGTATTGTGTGATATGATTGCTCAAATGACAGATGAGGATGGCAGAATCACTATTCCCGGAATGTACGACGATGTATTGGTGATTTCCGATGAAGAGCGTGCCATGATGGCAAAAGCACCATTCGATTTGCAAGAGTATAAGGATATGATCGGAATTAAAGAGGTGAAAGGTGAAAAAGGATATACTACTATTGAGAGAACTACTATTCGTCCCTCGTTTGATGTTTGTGGAATTTGGGGAGGACATATCGGTGAAGGATCCAAAACTGTACTTCCTTCAGAAGCGAATGCGAAAATCTCAATGCGTATCGTTCCTAACCAACAACATGAGAAGATTTCACAACTCTTTAAAGAACACTTTGAGTCTATCGCTCCCGATTATGTTACGGTAACTGTAACTCCTCACCATGGTGGTCCTGCTTACGTAACTCCTATTGATATTCCTGCATACAAAGCTGCAGAAAAGGCTGTTTTGACCACTTATGGTAAAGAACCGGTTCCAACGCGTAGTGGTGGTTCTATTCCAATTATTGCAGGTTTTGAGCGTATTTTAGGAACTAAATCGATTCTTCTTGGATTTGGTTTGGAAGAGGATGGTATTCACTCTCCTAATGAAAGCTTCCCACTGGAACAATTTTTCAAAGGAATTGAAACCGTGCCCTATTTCTATAAATATTTTGCAGAGATGCACAAGAATGCATAAAAAAAAGCTGCTCATTTGAGCAGCTTTTTTTATCTTTTATTTTTATTAAGCATAAAGTTCTGTAAAGATATCTCTTAACTTTTTGCTTTCTCTGAGTAACTGTAATGTAATTTCTGCGTGTCCTTGAGTGTATCCGTTTCCAATAATCATAGTAACGTCACTACCAACACCTTCTGCTCCGAGAGCTGCTTTTGTAAAGCTGGTAGCCATAGAGAAGAAATAGATAATTCCGTCGTTTTTGGTACAGAGGATCGAAGTCATTTCAGTATCAGGAACATTTACGTTATTGATGGTAATGTCAGCCATTTTACCGCCGGTGAGTTCAGATACTTTTTCGTACATTGCGATAGGATCGTTAGCATTACCTGCAAATACAACATCACAGAAACCGAGGTCTTGCATACGTTTAGTTGACCTCTCGCTATGGGTCATACCGATAACTTTACCGGTAACACCAACACGTTTTTTAGCTTCGTAGCAGCAAAGCATACCGGATTTTCCACCTGCACCAATGATAAGAACGGTGTCACCGGGTCTGCAAAGTTTGGCAGTTTGTGCGGGAGCACCTGCAACGTCCAAAGCAGAAAGAGCCAGTTTTTCAGGCATATCGGTAGGAATCTTGGCATAGATACCACTTTCGAAAAGAATAGCTTTACCCTTGATATCCACTTGGTCAACATCTTCGCGAATTTCAAGAATCTCATCAATGCGGAGAGGAGTAAGAGAAAGTGATACGAGAGTAGCAATCTTGTCACCCACTTTGAGATCAGTCTTGCCCACCAATGCGTCACCGATTTTCTCAACAGTACCGAGAAGCATCCCACCCGAACCTGTACGACGATTACGGTGTTTTCCCTGAAGTTCTACAGTGAGAAACATCTCCTTTTTCATCGCTTCCTTATCGTGGTTGCAGAATTTGGCAATATCGGTAAACGATGCTGAGTCAATATTGAGTGTTTGAACATCAATTAATATCTCGTTGTCATAGATCTCATCCATGTTGTTGTCAATTTTATTGGCAGGTTGTGGAAGAACCCCAACAGGATCGATTACGCGATGTGTTCCGTATTTATTTCCTTTTTTTTGCATATTGTTTAGAGTTTTTAAATGGTTAATTATATGATTAATGATCAGTTATTTTTTTCTATTCAGTTTCAAAACAATCGACAAAGATACGAAAAAAATCGATTACTTCAAACCACTTCTTTTGAGAAGAGCATCAACCTGAGGTTCACGACCTCTGAAATCGATATAAAGTTCCATTGCTTTTTTGGATCCTCCTTTTGAAAGAATGTTATCTACAAAAGCATTAGCTGTTTTTTTATTGTAAATTCCGGTTTCTTCAAAGTATGCAAATGCGTCTGCATCCAGTACTTCTGCCCATTTATAGCCATAATATCCGGCAGCATATCCACCGGCGAAAATATGGCTGAAAGTGGTACTCATACAAGCTCCTTGAACTACAGGGAAAAGTTCAGTTTTAGCGTTGGATCTAACTTCCATATCAATAACATCTCCAATAAGATCAGGATTTATGGTGTGCCACATCATATCTAAATAACCGAATGAAAGTTGACGGCAGAAAGAGTACCCGGACAAATAATTCTCAACATCTTTAATTTTTTGAACTAAATTTTTGGGAATCACTTCTTTAGTTTCGTAATGGAATGCAAATGTGTTCAAAAATTCAGAATCGGTAGCCCAATTTTCAAAAATTTGAGATGGTAGCTCTACAAAATCTCTGGGAACACTGGTTCCGGAGAGTGATTCATAAGTAACATTGGAGAAGAGACCATGTAATCCGTGTCCAAACTCATGCAAAAAAGTAGTTACTTCATCAAAAGTTAATAAGGAAGGATTATCGGGAGTTGAAGGCGTAAAGTTCATCACCAAAGAAACCAAAGGTCTGATATTGTTTCCTTTTTCATCAATGGATTGTTCTCTGAGAGAGGTCATCCAGGCACCACCTCGTTTGGAAGCTCTGGGATGAAAATCGAGATAGAGGATTCCAAGAAACTCTTTTCCTCTATAAACTTCGTAGATAGTCACATCAGGATGATATTTTTCAATCTTTTTATTTTCTTTATATGTTAAACCATATAAAGTTGTAGTCAGGTTAAACACACCATCAATAACATTTTCTAACTTGAAGTAAGGTTTTAACATCTCATCGGTCAAATTGTATTTTTGATTTTTATATTTTTCTGAATAGTAAGAGAAATCCCATCTTTGTAGTTCTCCTTCCAAATCCATTGTTTTTGCAAATTGATTGAGTTCAGCCATCTCTTTCTTAGCAACAGGAAGTGAAGCATCTAGCAGTTGGTCCAGTAAGTTATATACATTTTTAGAATTTTCTGCCATTCTGTCTTGCAAAACGTAATCAGCATAAGTCTTGAAGCCCATCAATTTTGCCAATTTGGAACGCAGGGATACAATTTGGCGGATAATATCTCTATTGTCATTTTTACCTTCGAGTGCGCGAGTATTGTATGCCATATAAAACTTTTCTCTCAACTCGCGATTATCAACATACTTCATAATAGCACCGTAACTGGGAGCTGTGAGGTCAAAGATATAACCCTCTTTTCCCTTCTCTTTTGCTTTGGCTTCAGCAATAGCTAAGCTGCTTTCAGGCATGCCGGAAAGTTCTTTTTTATCAGTGAAAAGCATTTCAAATTCATTGGTTGCAGCCAAAAGGTTTTCTCCAAATTGAAGGGTTAGCTTAGAAAGTTGTAAAGAGATTTCATTGTACATTTTTTTATCCTCTTCTGAAAGTAGAGCTCCACTCTTTACAAAAGCTTTGTATGTTTTTTCAAGCAACATCTTGTCTTCATCTTTTGTCAGTTTATCTTTTTCTTTGTATACAGCATGAACCCGATGAAAAAGTGCTGCATCATGGTACAATTTATTGCTGTATTCAGTTAACATAGGACTTAATTCTTGAGCTAAACTTTGCATCTCAGCAGAGGTCATGGTAGATAAAAGATTGTAAAAGACACTGGAAACACGAGTTAGAAGTTTCCCGGAGCGATCCAAAGCAACAATAGTGTTTTCAAAAGTAGGTTTTGATTTTTGAGCTGAAATCTCATATACCTCCTGGCGAGCAGTTGCGATTGCATATTCAAAAGCAGGTTTATAGTGCTCTAATTTAATTATGCTGAAAGGAGGTGTTTCATAAGGGGTTTTCCACTCAGCAACCAACGGATTGTTCTTAACAAGATCTTTATCTATTGTCGATCCTGTGCTATTTTTTTGAGCGTTTGTTGTCATTATAATAAGACAAAAAAGGGTGAATAATAGATTTTTTTTCATCATAAATTATCGATTTGAAATTAATAATACTACAACATGAGCCGCTACAGCCAGTCCTTCCCCAATACTATCCATTTTTTCGTTTGTTTTAGCTTTAATAGAAACTAAGGGGGGGGGAATCTGAGCTATTTTGGCTATATTATTTTTAATAAGTTCTTTATAAGGGGCTAATTTAGGTTCTTCAAGGATAATGGTAGCGTCAATATTATTGATTTGCCACCCCTCTTGATGAATGAGCTGAACAACTTTTTGGGCTAATTTCTCACTGTTGACTTTATGCCACTCCTTTTTAGTATCCGGGAAATGGGTTCCGATATCCTGTAGAGCAGCTGCACCCAATAATGCATCGCATAGTGCGTGAATCAGTACATCTCCGTCTGAATGAGCAATACAACTCTTATCAAAGGGGATGGTAATCCCCCCTAATTTAAACGGAAATTGGTTGATTTTTTGATCAACCAATTGATGTATGTCATACCCTAAGCCAACTCTAAAACTTTTCATCCCACTTCATTTAATTATCTACTTCTGAATTCCCTGTTTTTTAATTTCACTGGCGTAGAAGGAATCAAAATGGAAAGCCAGGGTGAAGCGGAGTGTGTTTTCGAGAGGGTTATGTTGTGTAAACGAGAAAAGGTAGGAAACATCCAGGTTAAAGACATTGTATTTTAACCCAATTCCAATCTCTGCAAATTTTCTATTACCTTTATCTTTGTTTTCAAAAAAGGCACCACCACGAAGCATAAATAGATCTCTGTATGCATATTCAATACCGGCAGCATAAATAATTTCCCTCATTTCTTCACGCCATCCACCGGGTGCATCATAAAAGGAACGTATCATACCCTGGAAAACACCTATATTTTGTGGATCCATTCCATTTCCGTAGTATTCGTATGTTCCATCGGGATTTTGTTTAGGTCTTCCCTCTTCATCTACCATTCTGACAGGGGGAGTAGGAACTAATAGTTTGCTTGCTTCTCCAATAAAGCTTATCTTGTTATATTTATCAATACCTATGGTATAGGATGCTCCAATTTTTAGGTTAGTTGAAAGGAATGTTCTATTAGTACTTCCATCAGTATAAGATATTTTGTTACCGATATTTGCGATTACTAAACCGGCTCTTACAGTTTGATTTTCAAGTCTATTAGCTTTAAAATCTTGTTCGTAGAATAGAGCTAAGTCAGCTGCTCCTGCCAACCCTGACTTCATATCTAAACCTTGAACCTCCATTCCTGAGGCTAGATTAGAATAGATAAAACGAGGGGTTAAAGCCATGGAAAAATGATTGGAAAACTTTCTACTGTAGGAGAAGTCTACAGCAAATTCATGAGGATTTCTTTCACCTCCGATAGGCATTCCAAAATAGTCGGTAAACTGAATTGCTCCCATGGAAAAATAGCGAAGGGAAAAGGCGATAGCATCCATATCCGTTAGTTTTACAAAAGCGGCTACATAAGCCAAGTCAATGTCACCAACAATCTGTTTCAACCATGGACTGTACGAGAATGAGACCCCAAGTACGCTTTTGTTAAAAACATATTTTGCAGCATTGTGGTGTTGAGAATTGATGTCAGCAGAAGAAGCAACACCAATATCTCCCATCCCGGAACCCCTTGAGTCAGGAGAAATGAGTAAAGAAGGAACAGCAGTAGTAATAGGATTGAGGTAAGGAGCAGTAGGATTATCAAAATCAAAAGAAGATGATTGAGCAAATGTGTATGATAAGGTTATAATTAACAGGAATAATGTTAAAAAACTTTTTTTGTTCATATTGTTTTACAGTATTAGTGATTTAATTCCAAAAAGAAACGTCAAAGATAGTTATTTATTTTATAATATGACTAATTTTTCATATTTTTCCACTTTTTCTCCTTTGCTATTTCTTACTGACAATTTATAGATATATGTTCCCTTGGCTATTTTGTCTCCAAAGTCGTCAAGTCCGTTCCAATCTATCTTTTCAGACCTGTTGCCTAAAAGATGTTGTGTATCAGAAATGGTTTTTACTAATTTTCCTGAAATTGTAAAAATTTGCACTAAGATATCAAAGGTTTCTCCTGCCTGGTTATGTTCAAAAAAGAAGGAGGTGTGGGTAGTAAAAGGGTTGGGATAGTTTAGTACATGTTCCAGATGTAATTTCTCATCTGAAACAACAGTAAAGTCGATACTGCTTTCTGAAACATTGTTGGCGATATCCCATGCCCGTACTTTTAGTGTATGGTCTCCCACCAATAATTCTTCAAGGGGATATCTAATAGTTCCGGAATTAGAACTATCTTTTTCAGTTTGATAAAAATCGTTGAGTATAATCTGTTGATCGTTTTGTTGATCGATAATAGCTACAATATCATGACCAATTCCATTTCCTGTCGTGTTGATTCCATTTTCATCTTTTAGTTTAATGATTAGCGTTGGATTTGGACTGCAAATACCTCCACTAACAAACTTTTCGTCGTTAAGAAAGATTTGAATTGTGGG
The DNA here is from genome assembly GCA_029570835.1 of Bacteroidota bacterium. Classification (GTDB taxonomy): domain Bacteria; phylum Bacteroidota; class Bacteroidia; order Bacteroidales; family WCHB1-69; genus UBA5429. The sequence goes on along the minus strand of JAKPTX010000135.1, from coordinate 5,717 downwards.
TCCATTTTCGTCAACAATGGGATTATCACTAAATCCTCCGATATAAAATTGGTCGGTATATCCTTTAGCATCACTATTTGAAGAACGAGCATAATAACTTATCTTCCCGGGACCGTACGCATAGTTAATATCTTTTGGGACGACAAAATTAAATTCAAAATTACCATTGATTACAGAAACATTACCCCTAAAAAGGACACTGTTTTGTACTTCAAACTCAAAAGGAGGATTGTCAGGGTCGTTCAATAGTGTTACAGTATTGATTTTTTTATCGTAAACAGATGGGAAAAGTGTTCCGTTAAACTGATTCAGGGTGGCTCCACCATGGTCTGTTATCCTTCCTTTTACAATCACTTTATCCAACGCTTTTATTGTATCTGTTTGTTGTTGAGTTACGTCTATAATGATGGAATCAGTTACGATTTTATGTTGTGGTAGAGCAAGTTTCATGGTGGGGTCTCCTAAGATAACATACATGTTGATCCCGTACATTGCACCGCCAAGACTATTTTTGGCTGCCATATTAAATTCCCCTATTGTAACGGGTTGGTTTAATGGATTGATTAGTAAATTGCTGAATATTTTATTGCAAAAGCTGTAATTGGCTCCTGTGTATGCAGATCGTGTAGTTGTCATCATAGCTGCTGCTCCTCCCTGCTCATTGATATATATCAACTCTGATGGGGATATAGCTGCTCTGTCGACCCAACCAAAGGAGCAAGTCAAGTTCATCATGAAGGGTTGGTTATACTTGTTTTTCCATTTTGTAATATCTGAGATCTCTAAAATTCTTGCTTTTGACCAACCATTTCCTCCCCCATGACCGGTATAAGTGAAGATTAGAGAACCTCTGTTCATTCTGCTATTGATTGCTTTAGTAACCTCAGGATAGCGCTGTCCTCCGGCATACGATACAACCTGGTAAGCATCATTGTAAATTTTGTCAATATTGAAATGTGGGTAATTCTGAGCCAATTTTTGTGCTCCGGCGTCAGCAGTGATCATGTGGATATTATCATCCCCATTATCTCCAACAAAGGTGACCACATTTCTCCAGTCTCCCAAATTAGAAATGAGAGAAGGGGTATTTTGAGTCAGATTTGTTGAGGCAGAATAGTTAATCGATTTGTCAACGCAAATTTTAGCTTGGGAGAGAGTGGTGACAGGAAATCTACCAACTCCAAGGTCAAGTAATCCCCTGCAACTATCCCCTTCATTATCATCTAATAGTGCAAAATAGTCATCATTTGCACCGAGTGACCCGTCGTGGAATGAAGGCTCGGTTTGGTAGTTGGGAACATATAGTTCTGTCCCTTCCACTATACCACGATAATCATAGGAAGGGCGTCCAACCAAAAGTAAGTAGCGGGGATAGACTTTGTTTGTTTTGAGATACACAGCTCTCATGTAGTTCCGAATCGCTGATGGATCTACTTTTCCGGAAGAGAATTCATTGTAGACTTGACTGGGAGCAACAATGATACTGGTTAAACCATCATTCTCTTTTCTGAATTTTGCCAAACGTTCCGCTTCACTCCTGAAATTAGGATGAGAAATAATAATCAAATCAACATCGGAACTACCTATTAAATTTTGATTGGAAATTTTTCCAATAGGTTTTACAGTGTAGAATTGACTTCCATTGAAAGCAAAGAAATATTTAAGTTGCGAAGTGCCGGAGTTAAAAGAGAATTGGTTATTATTGAGTTCCCCAACCATGTTTTTAGGTTCGTAGGGATTGGTAATATCCCAGACCTGAGTTGCGTTGTTACTATTTCCTATTTGGAATCGGGTAATATTTTGTTCCCCGACAGTGTTGATATTGCAAAATGGGAATTGTGAGGTGTACATATTCAACATAGCACCCATTTGAATCTCAATATAATCAAGATAAACTGTTGCTGAAGGGTAGGGTTTATTGAAAGTAAGATCAATCTTCAAGGGAGAGCTAAACTGTCCAACAGAAAATGATTGCGCGTTGTACACAGCAAAAGTATTAGTGTTTTTATCCAGGGGCATGTAAGCTAGATGAGTTCCATTTACGGCAATGGAAAAGGATGAGGCTTGGCTATTGTTTGAAGCGGCCGCAATGGAGATTCGGGCCTGTTCTCCGTTGTGTGTCGGGGTTTGGAAAGTATAACGCTTGGTTGATTGTGCCTCATAAGGCTCATCAACCCAGATTTTACCGGATTCGGCAAAATTGACTTTATCATACTCATAAAAATCGTAATGAGTGAATTGATTGGTTGTTATGTTAGGCGTTAAGTTCGAATTATTTACCGATGTGATCCTCTTTTTTTCTCCAATCTCCGGATCAACGGTTATAAAATAGTAGGTTTTGTTACTATAAATGTTAAATTGATGGTTAAATTGCTGAGTAAGAGGGGAATACTTCCAACCATGAACCCCTATGCCATAAAAAAGGAAGTAGTCACCGGGACCAAAAATTCCGTCACCTCCATCTTGAATAAAGATTGCATTTTCAACAAGCTCCAGAAATTCATTTTCATCATTGGCTTCAGGGAGCATGTTGCCTCCGTTTCCAAAAAGAGCAATTTGAGAAGAAGCGAGGGGAGTGGTCTTTATTCCAAGAGAGATCAAATCGTTATAAGTAACTTTGTGTATACCGCTTTGAAAGGTCTCAATTTTGTACCAGTTTCCCGTTGCAAGCACTGAATTGCCTCCCCCCTTATAGTTTTTTTTCATAATAGGAAGAGATGGAATCAATTCAATCTTGATCGAGGTTATTTTTTGAGGAGTATTGGATTGAAAAACAATAGGTATAAAAGAGAGAACGGCATAATCTTTTTTACGGGTTGAGGCAGTATGGAGCTCTATTTCTAATTCTTTAGGTCTAAAAAGAGTAGGAATCAAAGCTGCTTCCTCTATAGTTAAGGGAGCCATCTCAATATCTTTGATCCGGTACTCTAGCTTCGAATAATTGTTATCAAGTTCTATAGTTAAGTTGTAGGAAGGTAAAGTCGGAAATTGTTCAGATGGAACCGCCCCCTTAAAGTGTAAAAGATGAATTGTTTTATCGGGACTAATTTCAAAATGAACAGGTTTTGCCCACTCAATCTGAATGGTTTTTTCTCTACTTTGTGACCATAATTGAGGCGAAAAAAACAATAAAAGCAAAAAAAAGAGAAAGGGAACCCAAGAATTACGTTTCATATTTCGTTATGGTTTATAATGAAGGTTTTAAAATATTACTCATTAGAACGTTCAAATTTTAAAAAAATTATCAAATATTGACTATTTTAACAGCATAAATTAAAAAAAAATGATTACTTTTGCCACGCAAAATATAATATATAAGATGTCAAAACTGTTTTCAAAGCTGATCACTGCAGTATTATTATTTGTCAGTGTGGGATTACAAGCGCAGGACGCTCATTTTTCACAATTTTATGCGAACCCCCTTTATCTCAATCCGGCGATGGCGGGAACTAATATCTGTCCCCGTATTGCTACGAGTTTTAGAGATCAATGGCCGAGTATCAAAGGGGAGTTTGTTTCTTATACTCTCTCTTATGATCAGCACTTTGATAAGCTAAATGGCGGAATTGGGATATTGTTGTTTGGTGATAGAGCAGGACAGGGAACGATCAATACATACAATGCTAATTTGATGTACTCCTTTAAGTTGAGAGTTTCTAAAAAATTTAATATGCGATTTGCACTTTCTGCAGGGTATTATCAGACTTCACTAGATTGGAATAAGCTTACCTTTGGGGATATGATAGATCCCAAATATGGATTTGTTTATTCTACTGCAGAAGTTCCTCCCGGAGATTTGGCAAGAGGACAGTTTGATTTTGCAGCAGGTATGATTGGATACTTAGAAAATTTTTACTTCGGTTTTGCAACCCATCATATTGTGCCTATGTATGTTGGGTTTATATCCGAAACTTATAAAGTTCCCATTAAATTGACAGCACACGTTGGAGGTTATTTTGATTTATACAGACAAAGTAAGAAAGAGTTGAAATTTGGAGATATTTCTATAAGTCCTAATATTATTTATCAACAACAGCTTACATTTCACTATTTTAATGAAGGGTTTTATCTGAATTTTTATCCCTTTACTGTGGGTTTGTGGCTAAGACATAACTTGCAAGGGATAGACGCGGTGATTTTTACTGCAGGGCTACAACATGAGCGGTTTAGAGTAGGGTACTCCTATGATATTACAGCTTCTGAATTATCCGGTATTTCCGGAGGTGCACATGAGGTGTCTCTACAATTGTTGCTTAATTGCGTAGAAAAGAAAAAACGAATTAAAGAGTTAAATTGTCCACACTACTAAAAATATAATAATAAGATTAAAAGAAACGTTTTAAATAAACAGATTAAAAAGATATGAATAAGTTCACAAAGATTTTTGGTTTTCTCTTATTGATTGGATTGCTTTTTGTCTCTTGTCGTAAAGAGACATCAAGAACTACGGGATGGACCTATAATGACCCCGATAATGGAGGATTTGAAGTATATCCATTTGAGGAACAAGCTACCGGTCCCGGCTTGGTACTCATTGAAGGAGGTACATTTGTTATGGGTAGAGTAGAACAAGATGTAATGTATGATTGGGATAATATACCACGAAGAGTGACTGTTTCCTCTTTCTACATGGATGAGTGTGAGATCAGTAATTTGGATTATCAAGAGTATTTAGCTTGGTTGGATAGGGTTTTTACACCTGCTGATTTGAAAGTGGTGTACGATAATGCATATCCGGATGAAAATGTTTGGAGAGAAAGATTAAAATATGCGGAAAATGAAGTTGAGTATTATTTCGAATATCCTGCATATAGAAACTATCCCGTTGTGGGAGTAAGTTGGCTGCAAGCTGTTAACTATGCTGCATGGAGAACTGACCGTGTGAATGAGCAAATTTTGGTTGATATGGGTTTTGTATATCATAACACAACCCCATCTCCTGAAGGATATTTTAATACAGATGCATATTTGACTTATGGAGATTATGCTTATGAAGCCAATGCAGATAAAAGATTACAATATATTACGACACGTGAGTATAGAAATGTGAAAATGGAAGATGGTATTCTGTTGCCAAAATATCGTCTACCCACCGAAGCTGAATGGGAATATGCAGCACTCGGTCTGATAGGAAATACATTGAATGAACGTGTACTTGAAAGAAGAATCTATCCATGGAATGGATCGTTTGTTCGTACTGAAGAGAGAAAATATATGGGTGATATGGTGGCCAACTTGAGAAGAGGTAGAGGAGACTATATGGGAATAGCTTCTCGTGCCAACGATGGTGCTCCAATACCTGCAGAGGTTAAATCATATTGGCCTAATGATTATGGTCTTTATAATATGGGAGGTAATGTTGCAGAGTGGGTTATGGATGTGTACAGACCTTCAAGTCATGAAGATGTGGCTGATTTTAATCCTTTTAGAGGAAACTATTATGAAACCAAAAAATTATTGGAAGATGGTGAAGTGGAAGAAAGAGATAGTGTAGGTAGAGTTCCTATGGTTCCGGTTTCCGATTTTAAAAATGATAGAAGAAGAAACTATAGAGCTGCCGATAATAGAAACTATTTGGATGGAGATTGGGCAAGCCTTCATGAAGCTGACAGATGGCATGGTGATTCCACAAGAATTAGTACTGATGAGATGTATCGCAAAAAAACAATGCAGTATCAATACTCTTTAATAAGCGATAAGGCTCGTGTATATAAAGG
>JAKPTX010000132.1 GCA_029570835.1 Bacteroidota bacterium | reverse complement strand
GTTTCGATTTTATTCAGAATATCAGTATTCCAATTGATAATCTGCAAAATTTCAATTAAATCAGGTGATTTGGGATCTAAATTATGAGCTTCTTTAATCAACTTTCTTTTTTGACCATACTCTGCTTTGAAGATTTTGACATCAATACCGGCAGGAGTATTCAAAAGTTCACAAGCAGGATTAAAGGCAATGGAAAGAATAAACTCTTCAGGAATCAGTGATCGAAACTCTCTTTTGAGTCTCTCAATATGTTCCTTATTCTTCTCATAATTGGAAATCAAATCCGCTTTGCTGCTGGTAGGTAAACTGACAGCAATCACCATTTTTTCCTTTGTTTCTCGATCAGCATTTTGATAAAGTTGAGTCAAGTTTTTTCTCATAGGACTAGGTACATGAGCAATCCTTTTATGGAAAAGAGAATCTGCATTGATCTTTGGGTTTAATTTTTTGGGTTTCCCAACTATGGAGTTGTAGAGAAGTGCTTTAGTATCCGGATCACTCTTTTGATAAATTTTCCACAGTTGATTTTGAGGACCTTTAGGAAGTTTTTTGAGCTCTTTATGAACTAAAGCATCTTGCTCATTTTGATATTTTTCTTTTTTATTGGGCACAACCAATGAGGCAAGTAAGGCTTCTTTAGTCTTGGTATCTGCTTTTTTGTATAATTTTCTAATGTTCTTTTTTACATCCTTGGGAAAATATTGAGTGGCTTTATCAAACAGAGAGTCTCCACTTAAATGGGGATTAACTTTGGGAGAAGGGTTGACTAATGCATTGTATAACACCTCTTTAGTCTGGGCATCTGCTTTTTTGTAAATTTTGAGAATTGCTTTTTTCTCTTGTTTAGGAGCATATTTTAATGCCTCTAAAATAACAGAATCTTCAGGAGTTACAGTTTTTCCCTTTTGGCTCATCCCACTAAAAGAGAATAAAAGAACCAAAATAAGGAATGACATTGTTCTTTTCATAGTTTTCAAAATTTAATTCTTAATTTCGTTTTCCATTTCCAATTTAGACTCTCAATCTTTAGAATAGTTAAATTTTTTATGAATTTATAATAAAAAGGGGGCAGGATTTGAGGTATCTCTTTTGTTATTCCACTACCCCACTCTGGAATATTATCCTTTTAAGAAAAACCTTGTGAAGGCGGAAGGCGGAATTGGCATTAGGTCTTTAAAGGGAAATATAGCCGAGTGGGGAAAAGGGATAACCCAAAAGGAGAATGCGTCCTGCCCCCCATTTATTTTTATTTCAAAAATATAAAACAAAAAATATGAAATCAGAAATTGCTGTAAAGACGCAATGCTTTGCGTCTCTACAGTACAATGTTTTATTCCGCTTTCCGCCTTTTTTTATTTCGCCTTTCGCCTTCCGACTTTCGACTTTTTTTCATTCCGCCTTCAAAAAAAGGAGCGATAAAAACCGCTCCTTTTCTTCACTCTTATCCTAAAAATGGATATTTATAACAAGCTGGCGGTACTAAAGTTTCCTTAATAGTACGTGGACTGATCCAGCGATATAAGTTCAATGCCGAACCGGCTTTGTCATTCGTTCCGGATGCACGGGCACCTCCAAATGGCTGATTTCCAACTACAGCACCGGTAGGCTTGTCATTCAAATAGAAGTTTCCGGCTGAATAACGTAACATTTCGAATGCTTTATGCATCATGTAACGATCCTGAGCAAAAATCGACCCGGTTAAAGCATAAGGAGAAGTAGCATCGCATAATGCAAGTGTTTCCTCATATTTGTCATCATCATAGAGATAAATTGTGATGATAGGTCCAAAAATCTCTTCAACCATCGATTCATACTGAGGATTAGTGGTAAGGATGATGGTAGGCTCAACAAAATATCCTTTACTCTTATCATATCCGCCACCCAATACGATTTCAGCATCTGAAGCAGCGTTAGCTCGGTCAATATATCCGGCCATGCTGTCGAATGCTTTTTCATCGATTACAGCGGTAATAAAATTGGAAAAATTACGGCTGCAGCCCATTTTCATGGTTTGAGCCATCTCTTTAATATATTCGAATGTTTTACCCCACAATGATTTAGGAATATAGGCGCGGGAAGCAGCAGAACATTTTTGTCCTTGATATTCAAATGCTCCTCTGACAATAGCAACAGCCAATTCTTTCACTGCAGCAGAATGGTGTGCAAAAATGAAATCTTTTCCACCTGTTTCTCCGACAATCTTGGGATATGTTCTATAATTACCCACATTTTCACCGATGGTTTTCCAGAAAGCATTAAAAGTTCTCGTACTTCCGGTGAAATGAACGCCGGCAAAGTCAGGAGAAGCAAATACGGTATCGGAAATCGTTGCACCACTACCGGGTAAAAAGTTGATAACACCATCAGGTAAGCCGGCTTCTTTGTACAGCTGCATCAAATAGTAGTTAGATAAAACAGCGGTAGTTGCAGGTTTCCATACCACTACATTCCCCATCAAAACAGGAGAAATACTCAAGTTACAAGCAATGGCGGTAAAGTTAAATGGAGAGATGGCATACACAAAACCCTCTAAAGGACGATACTCAGTTCTGTTGATGGCACTGTTGTCAGAGATCGGTTGTTGGGCATAAATTTGAGAAGCGTAAAAAGTGTTGAAACGGAGAAAGTCGATTGCTTCGCAAGCACTGTCTATCTCAGCTTGATATGCATTTTTACCCTGTCCTAACATGGTAGCAGCATTCAGGATATAGCGGTACTTTTTGGAAAGCAATTCAGCAGCTTTCATCATGATAGAGGCTCTCTCAATCCAAGGGATTTGTTCCCAACTTTTTTTGGCTTCCATGGCAGCATCAATTGCCATTTTAACCTCTTTTTCGGTAACCATGTGGTAATGAGCCAAAACATGACCATGATCACAAGGCATTACCACTTTCCCCATTTTATTGGTTTTAATCTCTTTTCCTCCAATAATGATTGGAATCTCAATCACTTGATTGTATTGTCTTTCTAATTCTTCTTGTAATAAAGCTCTTTCAGGAGAACCGGGAGCATAAGAGTAGATGGGCTCATTTGAGGGCTCTCTGAAATTAAATAGTGCGTTGTTCATAATTAATTAAAAGTTTATTTTTCTGGTTAATGTAATATAAAAAAG
>JAKPTX010000124.1 GCA_029570835.1 Bacteroidota bacterium | reverse complement strand
GGGAATTTGAGAGAAGTATATAGAGTGAATCAAAAAGTAACGGGTGAATTTATTTCGGAAGCCAGTATCAACGGACAAGAATTTGTATTGGTGCGACTTCAAGTTGATGATCAACGGTGGAAATATCAACATTTCAACTATTTCCTGGGCTGGGTTAAAAGGGAGAAAATTAATTATGTGTGGTAATTAACGTTGACCGGTAAGAAGCAATATAATTCCGAAATCCGAAATCCGAAATTAATTCCTGGCTCTAACCCGTAATTTCTGTCCGGGGTAAATTTTGTCCGATTTGAGATTGTTCCATTTCATGATCGATTCCACGCTGACACCGTATCGTTTGCCGATGGCGTAAAGGGAGTCTCCCGACTTAACATAGTGAAATTCAGACTTTTTCTTGGTTGGAGGAGGTGGTGGTGGAACATCTTCTTGAATGGTTACCACCTCTTCAGTAGAGGTTATGGTTTGATTGTTTTGGGGTTCAGAGATGGTATCTCTCTCTGCCACAGGAATATAATCACAGGGAACGATTCTTCTTGCGCCTACAAAAGTGTTGGCATAAGCATTTAATGTGGAATGATCCAGCCGGACCGCCGACCTGCCGGAAGAGGAGTGGAGAAAGGTGAAGTTTTTGTTTGAATCTACCTCTACAACAATCCCAACATGTCCGATACGACTTTTTCTCCCCCGGTAAAAGAAGACCAAATCGCCCCTTTGGATATCATCGGGATGTACTTCAACTCCTTCCAAATACTGGTCCCTCGAACTCCTACCCAGCTCAATATCAAAATTTTGAAAGGTGTAATAGATCAGTCCGGAACAGTCAAATCTGTTGGGACCAATAGAACCATACTTATATCTTTTTCCGATCTGATTCATGGCAAATTGGATGATGGAATCCAACTTAGGACAATCTGAATTATCGGAATATAAAGATCCATCATCGAGATTATCCTTATTCACCACAATCGACTCGCTCAAATCGATTTGCGAATAAGCAATGGGGATACCCATAAAGAATATTCCCAAAAATAAAATCAATAAAAAGATATTTTTTTTCATTATTTCCTATTTCATGCGTAAACTTTCAAAGTGTGCAAAACCTTAAAAATATTACATCTTTCTCATTCTCAACGATTTAAGTTTTATTTTTCAAAAAAAGAGAGAATAAGGTTGCAAAATTAAAAAAAAAGTTGTACTTTTGCAATCCAATTCAATAGTGCGGGGTAGAGCAGTGGTAGCTCGTCGGGCTCATAACCCGGAGGTCGTAGGTTCGAGTCCTACCCCCGCTACCAAAAAGGAGACTTCTCATCAGGAGTCTCCTTCTTTTTTTTCCTTTGATGGCTATAAAATAAAAAGGGGGTCTCAATCGTTTCCTTAATGATCTATTAATTTTATAACAAAACATAAAAAAAGGAGACAAGATGAGACGAAGATCATTCAGAACTGTTTTTATTTTATTCTTTCTATTTATATCATTCCCGGCATGGTCGCAACCCGGCACTGTAGATTTTGTTCAGGCTGCCGAAAATTCAATCCATGCCGTTGTGCACATCCAATGCGAATATGAGCAGGAAACCCAGTTTTACAGCGATTTTTTCTGGTTTTTACCACCCAGAAGCAGCAGCAGAACTATTCAAACATCCGGTTCCGGCGTGATTATCTCTGAGGATGGCTATATTATCACCAATAACCACGTGGTTCAAGATGCGCAAAAAATCAGCGTTACTTTGAACGACAGAAGAAATTTTCAAGCTGAGTTGATTGGGAATGACCCTGAAGCGGACTTAGCAGTGATTAAAATTAATCAAAAAGGACTCCCCTTCCTGACTTATGGCAACAGTGACGACACTAAAATCGGGCAATGGGTGTTGGCGGTGGGCAATCCGTTTAATTTAACTTCTACCGTTACGGCGGGAATTATCAGCGCGAAAGCGAGAAATTTGAACATTCTAGGTCGCAATATGAGTGAAACTCCCTTAGAGTTTTATATTCAGACTGATGCGGCTGTAAATCGCGGTAACAGTGGAGGCGCTTTGGTGAACACCGAAGGCAAGCTCATCGGAATCAATACCGCCATAGCCTCCAATACCGGTTCCTATGCGGGTTATTCCTTTGCAATTCCATCCAACATTGTGAAAAAAGTGACCAATGATCTGATCCAGTATGGAAGAACTCAGAAAGCGTACTTGGGGGTCAACATTGCGGAAGTGGATGCCAAAGTTGCGGATTATATCGGAGTGAATCAAACCAAAGGAATCTATGTTGCGTCTGTCAGCAAAGATGGGGCTGCTTATCATGGCGGGATAGTTCAAGGGGATATCTTGTTGCGTGTCAACAATAAAGAGATCAATACGCTTCCGGAGTTGAACGAAATCATGGCACAGCATTCACCCGGAGAAAAGATAACGATCACTTATGAAAGAGAACAAAAAATCAAAGAGACACAGGTTACGCTGTTGAACAAGAATGGCAATACCGAGGTGATTTTACCTGAAAAGTCCAATTTTATTACGGTTATTAATGCCCAATTCAGAGAGTTAACGGATAAGGAGCTTCGCGGTTATGGGGTTAATTCCGGTTATGAAATCAAGAAGTTGAATGGTTCTCCCTTGGCCAAAGCGAGAATCAAACCGGGCTTTATTATCACCAGTATCGGAGGTGAGCGCGACATTGACCTGGGACAGCTTTTAAATCTGGATAAAATGAAAGGAAGAATAGTGATTGAAGGGTTTTATCCGACCGATACGCGACTGTCTTATTATGTGATCTTTTTGTAGGAAAAAAAGGGAAAAAAAGGCGGAGGGCGGAATAAATAAATTTAGAATTTAGAATTTAGAATTATTTGAGTATCAGGCGTTTAAATTTACAAATAGATCTATTTCATATTTCTGATTTCTTATTTGGGATTTTAAATAAAAGGGGGGCAGAAAAAATTTTCCTTTTTTCAAATATATTTCCCCACTCGGTAACATGAACCTCTTTAGATATGCAGTGTTAATTACGAATTACGAATTACGGGGGCATAAATTTTGATTGAACGCGGTCGTAAGGCAACAAAATTTACCTCATTTCTTCATTTACAATCATGTCACCCCTTCGGGGTTCACATACCTTTTGGGCTAACACTTTGCTACAATCATGTCACCCCTTCGGGGTTAATTGAAGGCGGAATGAAAAAAAGGCGGAAGTCGAAAGTCGAAAGTCGAAAGTTTTTATTAAAATTTGAAAATTGAAAGTTAAAAATTGAAAATTATTAATACATCTCATTGATATTCATATCAATAGCCGTGTCCTTTAGGGCACGGATGGGAATTACCCTCCAGATACCAAGGGCTTTAGCCCAAGTTTATTATAATATTAGCCTTAGAGGGTTATTTAAAAGTCGAAAGTCGAAAGTCGGAAGGCGAAAGTTTTTGCAGTATGAAGTATAAATTTAGAAATGTAAAATAATCAATATTTAAATATAATTCCCTGATAATCAAATAAATTAGAAATAATTCTACCTTCTACCTTCTACCTTCTACCTTGTGAAACCGTAATTCGTAATTCGTAATTGATCACTGCATATCAAAAAAGGTGTAACATTCCAGAGTGGGGTGATGAAATGACCACAAAGACAAAATATAATCTGCCCCCTTTTTATTTTTATTTCAAAAAAAAGAAAGAAATAGAAAATAAAGATATGTCAACTTATTTCAGGACGAGACATTTTATTCCGCCTTCCGATTTCCGCCTTCCGCCTTCAAAAGATTTTTATATCTTTGCAGGTTGTTTTTAAATGTATTCAATTTACTAATTCATGAAAAAGAATAGACTTTATATTATTATTGCTGCGGTTTTGGTTGTGGCTTCGACGTTGGTTATTTTGGATAAAAAAGGCGTTTTTCTGTCTCCGGAGGAGCGGAGTTTAGTAGGTTCTATTTTTGCAATTAAAGATACCAATACTGTTACAAAAATCTTTATGGCTGACATGCGTGGGAATAAAGTGTTGCTTTCCCGTAATAGCGGAATTTGGATGGTGAATGATTCCATTCCGGCATTGAAAGCCAATGTGGATGACTTGCTCTCAACACTTAAAAATCTGTTTATTAAGCAAACGGTTGCCAAAACAGCCCAAAGTGCCATCAACAAGATGCTGGGTACAAAAGCAATCAAGGTGGATGTGTATCAAATTGCACCCAAATTTAAAGTTTTTGGAATTCCTTTTTTCACCAAAGAGAGAATCACCAAAACCTACTATATGGGTGAAGCGATCATGGATAATATGGGAAACTACGCCTTAATTGAAGGGATGAAAGAACCTTATGTGGTTACTATTCCCGGATTCAGAGGGTTTGTAACACCGCAATTTTCGCCTTATCCTAAAGATTGGTTCAGTCATACTCTATTTCAAACCAAACTCACCCGAATTGCCAAATTGGAATCTGTTGACGTAGAAAATCCTCATGAATCATTTATGATTACCAAAGAGGGACCCCGATTTTTCTCCCTTTTTAATGCACAGGGAAACAAAATTGCCGCTTATGATACAACCCGCGTTATTGACATGCTTTCCGAGTTCAGAGAACGTAACTATGTCTCTATTGCTGAAATAAGTCCGGGAGAAAAAGATACCATAATTCAAAATGATCTTTTTAAAATCCTTACTTTGACAGATACTGAAGGGAAAAAATTTGAACTTCGTTTTTATCGATTAATGCATTTGGTACAAGAAAAGCAAAATGATATTCCTATCGGAGATCCCAAGATGGTACCTCATCTGGATGTATGCTACGGCATTTTTAATGGTGATTTAACCACATTATATCGTTTGCAATATCACTATTTTGACAGACAACTTCAACCCTTATCCTACTTTACAAAACGGTAGATATGATAATTGAGGATCATATATGGATGGAACGGGTATTGCAGTTGGCTGCGCTGGGTTTAGGAAAAGTACAACCCAATCCCATGGTGGGCTGTGTCATTGTTCATGAAAATCGGATTATTGGGGAAGGATGGCACACTCAATATGGCGCTCCTCATGCGGAAGTAATGGCGATTCGGAGTGTAAAAGATCAAAGTTTACTTAAAAAAGCTACGTTGTATGTCAACTTAGAGCCTTGCTCACATCATGGTCAGACACCTCCCTGTGCGGACTTGATCATCCAACATCAAATCCCTCGGGTTGTGATTGCCAATCAGGATCCCAATCACCGGGTGAATGGCAGAGGTATTGCGCGAATGCGGGATGCAGGCATTGAAGTGATTACCGGACTACTGGAAGAAGAGGGATTAGAATTGAACAAGCGCTTTTTTACTTTTCATCTGCTACACCGTCCCTACTTTATCCTGAAGTGGGCTGAAACGAAAAACGGGATGATGGATATTGTTCGGACTGAAAAACCTGAACAGTATTGGATTACCAACAAAGTACTTCGCGTTTTATCTCATAAACTTCGTCAGGAGGAGCAGGCGATTGCTATCGGGTACAACACTTTGATCAATGATGAGCCACAGCTCACCAATCGTTTATACGGCACTTTGCAGCCCTATCGCTTCGTATTTACGCGCGATTTGGCACGTACTGCCCCCAACCCATTTACCATTATCCCTGATAAAAAAGAACAATTTATCTACGAATTTAATCTACGCAAGATTCAATCCGTCATTATTGAAGGGGGCAAAAAAACGTTAGAATATTTCATTGCAGAACAGCTGTGGGATGAGATACTGGTGTTTATAGGGGATCAAGAATGGGAAGAAGGCGTTGCAGCACCTAACCGCGATAAATTGCCTCCCCCCCTTGATTTTAATTTCATAATAAATAACAAAATTATTCATTATCAACGTAATAATGAACTAAAAAGCCGATATTTCGAAAATGTCAAAACAACTTCAAAGCAGCTATAAGACGATCGCAGCGGTTGCGGAAGGAGTTTACCGGGAGAAGGGAAGTAAATTTATTGCGTTCGCCATACCGGTTCAGGATGAGGAAGAGATCAAGGAGAAATTGCTCGAAATTAAGAAAAAATATTACGACGCAAGGCACCATTGCTATGCCTATATCCTTGATTATGACCAATCTACCTATCGCATTAACGATGATGGCGAGCCTTCCGGAACTGCCGGGCGCCCGATTCATGGACAACTCTTATCTAAAGAGTTAACTTTTGTGCTTTTAGTGGTAGTACGTTATTTTGGGGGGATTAAATTGGGGGTCAGCGGACTGATTCGAGCATATAAGGAAGCCTCGCGGGATGCGTTGGAGAATGCCACCATCATTGAAAAGTATATCAAAAAGAAGTTTCAGGTGACTACCCGATATGAGTCGATTAATAGTGTAATGAATATCTTAAAAAGTGACAGTGTGCAGATTCTAAATCAACAGTTCGAAATGGATATCCGGATCGAATTTTCGGTACATCAGGTTGAGGCAGAGGCGATTGTTGGGCAACTGGAAAAAGTGGCTCACACTGAAGTGATTCCAATGGAATAAAGTTTTAAGTTGATTTTAAGCATTGTTATTTGAAAAAATTGTATATTTGCGGTGAAATATAATTGAAAATTAACCCATAAAACAGAGCGCTATGAAATCAAAATTCTCCCTATTAGTTAGCCTTTTCGTGATATTGGCAGTAACGATGACATCATGCCAGGAAGAACTTCTAAACATAGATATTCCCATTAAAAACCAAAAGGTAGCATTTCATATCGAGCCTGCATCCAAATCAACGGCAAACTCCGGAAATAGCAATGAAGTGCTTTTTGACGGTGTAGTTGACATTAATATTGCAGAATATATAGAGGGTCAAGGTGTCAATTTCAATCAACTTAAATCATTCGTTCTTACCCAAGGAACTCTTGAAGAAGTGGTTCCAACGGGATATGACATGCAAGGATTTATTGGAGCTGAACTTTATTTTGACAACAGGGACAGCCTGAGCAACCTGGTAGCCAGAGCAGAGGTAGCTACAGAATCAACACTTCAATTCACTATTATTAACGGTGAATTATTGGATCAACTCCACAACGACCAACTCCATATCATTCTTGTTGGTACACGTCCCCCTATACCATTATTTGTACAGCTTTCAATGGACTTTTTGGCTAATTTTCAGTTAATTGAATAGATCAAAAATAATCATAATTTATACCATGAGACAAAAAATATACTTTTTGTTAATAATCCTTTGTATCTTGAGTTTCTCTGCACAGGCTCAAAGATTTGGAGATGATATACTATTGCATGAATGTGGTTCGGAATATAGGATAGAACCCAAAATTTCAGTAGCTGACAACGGCTGGATCTATGTATTGATGAACAAATATAGTGAAAGTAATGCTGAAACAAGAATCTATCGATCCATTGATGGAGGTGCCACCTTCCAGCAAATTATGTATCAGGTTATCCCCTCGGGTAATACACAAGGCGGATGCGATTTCGTAGTTACCGGTAATAATGAATCCAATATTAAGATTTGGTATGTGTATGCGACTAATAATACAGCAACAGGAGTTGCCCATGTTAATTTAAAAAGAATGGATGCGGATGGTACTAATGCGACAACTGTGTACAATTATACCGTTGAAAGCAGTGTAAATCACGATGTGGCTATATCTACCAATGCCCGCAGTCCCAATGATTCATGGCTGCCATTCACTATCGGCTTTGCTGCAAGTTCAAATTATAATGATACCGGTTATATAGACTATGTTTTTTCTATTAACGGTGGTGCTACTTTTTTCCGAAAAGTAATGTACAATAAAGCTCTTTCACAATTTGGCTCTATAGACCTTTCTATTGGTCAAGCAACAGCCAGTTTGCATTACCCCAATGCCGGTATTGTATTTGAAATGGATAGAGAAAGTGAAAAAAATATCGGGTTTATCGCATCTCGCGCAGACGGATTAAATAGCACAACTGCTCTACAAGTGAATAAATTGTATTCCACTGTTTTTGAGACCAAACAACCTGCCATTCAATGGTTGTGCAACAACACCTTGGATGAGCCTTTCAACTTTGTGATTGCTTACTCTAGTTTTTATAACGATTATGGTGAAGAGGATTGGGATGTCTTAAGAGTTTTCCCTAAACCTAGTTATAATCTTAATGCTCACACGTTGAGTAATTTAGGTTGGAGTTTTGTTGCAGGTTTTTCTTTTGCTCATGATGAGTGTGCCGACATAACATACGATAAAGTTAATAATAATTACCTGGTTGTTTTCAGCCAAAATAGTGGCACTGAAAGTAAATTAGATTACAGGATGGTGTCTTATATTGATGCTGTTGGAGATCAAGAGTTTCCACATGTAGAGTTCGTTTCTACAAATTATGTGGGAACTTATGAGTACTATTCGCCTGTAATAGACATTGACCCTACTCGAACACAAGTCTGCTTTGCGCATGAACTGTACGGTTATAATACTACTCAATTGCTTTTCGATTCAGAATGGAGTCCTGTAGGGGTTGAAGAAATAGTCGCTACAAACGAAAATTTAAACATTTTTCCCAATCCTGCCACTGACAAGATTACGCTTCGCATGCGGGAAGAGGGTGTTTATTTTGTACGCATGTACAATATGTTTGGTGCAGAGGTAGCCACATTTGAATATAGCGGCACAACAATCACTTATAACGTTACCAACTTACCTTCAGGGCTATACCTGGTAAAATTATGTAGTGAAAAAGAAAAAGAGTTTGCTGCTAAATTTGTTGTGAAGTAAGAAAAAATTTGCTATATTTGCAGCATGTTATGCACATGTCCCACTAAAGAGTTAAAGTCTGGGAGGAAAAGGTCGTTACTTTTCCGTCTGGTAGGAATAGTCGCTTCGCTTCTACTCTTTATTCCTTTCATTACATTTGCGCAAACACCCACACTGCCACTCAAACCACGTTCAGAAGAGTATGTTTTCAAGGAGATCAGGCTCCCCGGTGACGAACCTATTCGTGATATTTTAGCCATTTTACAGGATAGTCATGGCTTTGTGTGGATGGCAGGCAAGCATGGACTCATGCGCTACGACGGACACGATTTCAAAATTTTCCGTAATATTCCCGGTGATACCAATTCTATTGTCGATACCGATTTGCTTTCACTTTATCTGCTTGGCGACACAATCTTATGTATAGGTAGTAAATGCGGAATCTCTTTGATGGATATCCGCACTGAAAGAATAACCAATCTGAGAAAAGACCAGGATGGAAAACCGGTTGAGTGGATCAATCAGTTCTATCCGGACAAAGATGGAACTGTTTGGATAGCGGCATTGAACGGACTTTACAGCTTAAAACCCGATTTATCGGGCATCATCAATCATTATCTGAAAACACCTCCCATTCCCAGGGGAAATCCCGCTTTTGCAAAAAGGGTGTACTGTATCATTCAACATAGTGTAAATAAAAATTGGTTGATGTTAGGATCCGAATGTGGGCTAATCAGTTTCGACAAAAAACGAAATGGTATACACAAGTTCTATCCCAACATGGGAGCATACTTCTGGCGCTCCCAGCCCCCTGTTTATAAATTTCAACAAGAAGGCGATTATCTGTGGTGTTTATCCTGGATTTCCGGAATGCCTCGTTTTGATATGGTAACGGAAACCTGGAAGAACTTCAGCTATCCCGAATCAGGCGAACGTATAGACACAACAGAAAAAGTTCGGGCAGTGAATGATTTTATGCTAAAAAACGAAGATGAAATATGGATATGCGACTGGGACAGAGGTTTGTACATTTTTGACAAAAATAGTGAAAAGTTATCTCCACCCAAACAAGAAGAGACCTATAATGTGCTTAACAGACCCAATCTAACTATTTTTCAACTGAAGGATGGGGCACTTTGGTTAAGCAACAAAGATGGACTCTGGAGACAAAACTTAAGAGCAAAACAATTTCAACTTCTTGATATTCCTTTCCCTCATAGTTGGGTTTCGACAACTTTACACGATGAAGAAACAGATGAATACTATTTTGGCTTATATTGGGAAAGCTACGGGGTTCCCTGTTGGAATAGTACTACCCAAGAATGGATCTATTACCAACCCGAAATAAAGATAGGAGTAGAAAAAGGGAAAGAAGAGATGTTCAATACCAACGATATTTTCAAGGATAGTCGCGGAGTAATTTGGATAGCAACCTCGCAACTTGGTCTTTGGTACATTGACAAACAAAATAAGAGTTTAAAACCATTTTCTATCCTGAACGAAAAGTCCAACCCTATTTGGAACGGCACCATTTATAAAATATTCGAAGACAGCAAAAAAAACTTATGGTTAGGAACCGGTAAATCCGGTATTGTACGTCTCAATCCCCAGCGAACAAAAGCAGATTATTTTGTACATCAACCCCATGATTTCACTTCTTTGTACGGCACTACTCATTTTAGAGCTATAGAAGAAGATCAATATGGAAGAATTTGGATAGGAAGTCGTAGTAATTTTTGCACATTCGACCCAATAACAGAGAATTTTTCTCGCAAAATTTCTTTAAATCTACAAACAATCGGTGTTAGAGACGGCTACACCTATTCCATCGTAAAAGACACGTCCAATGCCATGTGGCTCACAATAGATGGGCAAGGATTGATTAAAATTGAAGAAAAAACTAAAAATAGATTTGATTTCAAAGTATATCAAACTGACAACGGACTCAAAGATCTTTCTGTCTTACATATGAATTCCGACAAACATGGCGGATTATGGGTGGTCAATAACGGTCTACTTTACCTCAATCCATACAACAATTCGTTTATGTTGACGGATGAGCGGAACGGACTGCTGGCAAACATCAGCGGAGATAATAAAATTATAGTTGACCGATATGGCAATGTTTTTTGTGGAGAGCAAGTGGGCGTAAATTGGCTCAGCGAAGCAGAAAAATATTCACAATCCAGCATATCTAATTTGATTATTGAAAATATCAGTATCAATAGTCAACCGGTTCACAATTGGAATCCTTATGATGAAACCAAAACTCCGCATATTATCGGATACAATCAAAATAATCTTACTTTCGGCTACACGGCAGTCTGTTTTGATGACTACAGCCAGGTGCGCTATCGTTATAAACTGGAAGGGTTGGAAAATGATTGGAACTCACCAACCAATATATTGGAAGCTCGTTACACTAATTTAAAACCGGGAAAATATCGTTTCGTGGTAGATGTTTCATATAAAGGTGTTTGGTTAGGGTATAACAAATCTGTTGAGGTTAGAATCAAACGAGCTTTTTGGAGAACATGGTGGTTTATATCGCTTTCTTCAATTACCATCCTGGCCATTTTTTATCTCCTATATTTAAACCGGAAAAGGCACAAAGAGAAGCAAATGCAGATTCGTGCAAAAATAGCATCCGATTTGCACGACGATGTCGGTTCCACACTCAGTAGTATATCCATTATGAGTGATTTATTGCAATCCCGACCGAATGACAGTCCCGGTTCAGAAGAGATGCTGCGTAAAATTGGGAAAAATGCGAAAAATATGCTCGAATCGATGGATGATATTATTTGGTCGGTAAACCCTCAAAATGATAGTTTTCACAATATTATTGTGCGTATCAGGGAATATGCCATACCGCTTTTAGAGCCATTAGAAGTGAAGTTATCCATTATTGTTCCCGAGAATGTAACCGCTTTAAAAGTATCAATGGAGATGCGCCGAAATCTGTTTTTAATTGCCAAAGAGGCGGTCAACAACATGGCAAAATATTCCGAATGTACAGAAGCAATAATCGAATTTTCCTACTCTCATTCTAGTTTAAAAATGACCATAACAGATAACGGAAAAGGATTTGACACCTCTCGAGAGAACACGCGAAACGGATTGCGGAATATGAAATATCGTGCTGAAAAAGTTGGTGGAAAACTTACTGTTCAGTCTCACATTGGTCAAGGCACTATAATAACATTTATAGCGGAGGTAGAGTGATTTATATCAATTTTTGTAATCCCGAAAAAAATGAATACAGTAATTAAAGTTGCTATTTACGAAGACAATGACGCGTTACGCGAAACCCTTTCCTTCCTGGTGAAAGGTTCCGAACTACTCCGTTTTGTCGGAGCGTATCCCGATTGCCGCAATATTCTTGAAAATTGCGAATCGGAAATACCCGATGTAATCCTGATGGATATCGAGATGCCCTACCTTACCGGTATTGATGCCACCCGACTAGTCAAGGACAAATATCCCGACATCAACGTAATGATGCTTACCGTAGTTGAAGACCGCGACAAAATTTTTGATGCGCTGAGTGCCGGTGCTACCGGCTATCTACTCAAAAAGGCATCTGCCGTACAAATCATTGAGTCGATTACCGAACTGGCGAATGGCGGCTCGCCGATGTCGAGTGAAATAGCACGTAAAGTGCTCCAATTTTTTAGTTCTCCTAACAATAAAATTGAAAACGAGTACACCCTTTCAAATCGTGAATTGGATGTTCTCAAGCGCCTTGTAGCAGGAGACAGCTACAAAATGATTGCTGATCACTGCAATATTTCCATTGGTACGGTACGTGGTCATATCAACAGTATTTATCGCAAATTGGCAGTGAATTCAAAATCTGAAGCTGTCATCAAAGCGATCAAGGAACGATTGGTATAACCCTCCCTTGGATCCCCCTTTTTTATTATTTATTACAGAAATCCATACGTTTATATTATTGATGCGCGAGTTTATTCCACGTAAATTTGCATCAAAATAATAAATTAATAAAATAAAACTGTAGATTATGAAAACAAAATTTTACTTTTTATTGATTGCCCTTTTTGCACTCACTTTTTCTGTCGGGGCTCAAAAGTTTGGTAATGATATAGTTATTCATGAGTGTGCGGGAATTTATTGGGCAAAACCCAAAATTTCAGTAGCAGACAACGGCTGGATATATGTACTGATGAACAAATATGGACATCCATCCGAAAATGACGAAACAAGAATCTACCGTTCAATAGACGGAGGCGTAACTTTCAGTCAAATCATGCATGGTATTACCCCCTCGGATAAGAAACAAGGCGGACGCGATATCGTGGTTACCGGCGATAACGCGTCAAATATCAAACTTTGGTATGTGTATGCGGATAATAACACAGCAACAGGAGAAGCACATGTATTTTTAATGAAAATGGACGCTGATGGAAGTAATGAGAGTATTGCACACAGCTACACTATAGCCAGTACTCAAAATCATGATGTAGCCATATCCACTAATGCCCGCAACCCCGATGACACATGGCTGCCGTTCACTATCGGATTTGCTGCCAGTTCCAATTACAATACAACCGGCTATATAGACTACGTTTATTCTATCAACGGTGGTACTACTTTTAACCGAACAGTAATGTACAATAAACCCAATTCAGAATTTGGCTCTATAGACCTCTCTATCGGCCAAGCCACAGCATATTTGTACTACCCCTACGTAGGCATTGTATTTGAAATGGATAAAGAAAGTGAAAAAAATATCGGTTTTATCGCAGGTCGCGCAGATGGATTAAATAGCACAACTGCTCTGCAAGTAAACAAGAAATATTCATCCTCTCATAAAACTAAACAGCCAAAAATTCAATGGTTGTGCAACAACACCTTGACTGAGCCATACAATTTTATGATTGTTTACTCGAATTATTATAATGATAGTGACTGGGATATTATAAAAATTTATCCTGAAAGCGGTTATAATTTAAGTAATCACACATTGGATAATTTGGATTATTATTATGTTGCAAGTAGTTCTGTTAGTCATGAAGAATATGCCGACTTATCATATGACAAAACCTATAACCACTATCTGCTTACTTACCGTAAAACAACAGGAGATGAGAGTAAAGTAGTTTACCAAGTACAACATTATACCGAAGCTCTGGGAGATAACGGGTGGACATATATAGTTGATGTTTCTTCAGACAATTCAGGGACCCTTTCATATTACAGCCCTGTCGTGGATATTGACCTTACCCGAGGTAAAGCCTGTTATGCATTTGAAGCATATACCTATGGTACAACCCGATTACTCTTTGATAGCGAATGGAGCAACATTGGTGTAGAAGAGGTGGTCATGGATGGAGAATTTAAAGTTTTTCCCAATCCTGCTACTGACAACATTACTTTACGCATGAATGAAGAGGGCACCTATTTAGTACGCATATACAATATGATTGGTGGAAAAGTTGCAACATTTGAATTTACCGGTACAGAATTTACTCATAATATCTCTGGCTTACCCACAGGGATGTACCTCATCAAATTAAATACAGAAAAAGGAACAGAATTTAATGCTAAAATTATTGTAAAATAGCACGGCTCTGCAATATAGTAGAAAAACAGTAAAAAACAAGAAATATGAAAACAACACTCAAAATATTACTTGCCCTCACGATGATTATTGCCGTGAGCTGCAATAAAGATGATGATAATATTGATGAATCAAAAAGGTATTCAATGACAATTTTGACCGGAATGACCGCCGGACATGATATCTACCTGTACATAGATGCTTTGATTCCTGACAGAGAAGACGTATGGATTGACCTGAACAACAACGGAAAGAAAGACAATGGTGAAAACAATGTTAAATTTGGTGAAGGAAAACACTATAAAATCGGTTCCTCGACCATTACCATCTACGGTAAAGTTACAATACTTGACTGTTCGGGAAACTTTGTCGTTAAATCGTTAAACATTAGCAAAAATCCATATTTAAGGAATTTGTATTGTTATGAAAACGATATTAAAGGAGAGGCTATGACAAGCCTGATGATGTCACTACCCCAACATAAGACAGAAGATAATGTCAAAATTTGGGTGATAGTAACAAACTCCCAATACAATGAGAGTAACGTGTGTACTGAAGAGCAAGTAAATATTGCAACCGATAAAAATTGGGCAGTATTTGACTATTACAATGATGACGGAGATAATGATGTCCCCTACACAGGCAGTTAAAAAGAAAAGTAAATTAATAAACAGAACCCCATTTACCCCTCTCTATATATACCCATAATTAATAATTTTTTAGGTTGAACGGAAATCCTCTGCAATCACTGATTGTCAGGGGATTTTTCCTTTCTGTCGCATTTTCCCGGAATATCGATGTGGTTTTAGTTCTCTCACTGAACTCAACACCTAATTGCGTTTTAAGTTGTATTTAAAAATTGTGAAAAACCATATATTTATATTATTGATGCGCTCGAATATTCCGTATAAATTTGTACCAAAATAAGTATTTAATAATTTAAAAGACGAATCATGAAAAAAAAACTTTATTTTTTATTGATTGTCCTTTTTGCGTTGAGTTTCTCCGCACAGGCTCAAAAATTTGGTGATGATGTACTAATACATGAATGTGCGGGAAATTTCTGGGCAAAACCCAAAATTTCAGTAGCCGACAACGGCTGGATATATGTGCTGATGAACAAATATGGACATCCATCCGAAAATGACGAAACAAGAATCTACCGTTCAACAGACGGAGGCGTAACTTTTGATCAAATCTTGTACAGTGTTACCCCCTTGGGTTGGAAACAAAGCGGGCGCGATATCGTGGTTACCGGTGATAATCCGTCAAACATGAATCTTTGGTTTGTGCGTGCGGAAAATGAAACAGCAACACAAAAAACCTATATAGTGTTAATGAAAATGGATGCTAACGGTCAAAATGGAACTGTTGCTTATTCCTTCACCTACACCAATACTACAACTATAGACATAGCCATGTCCACTAATGTCCGCTCGCCGGAAGACGATTGGAGTCCGTTTGTTATAGGTTTTGCCCTCACCACCTACACCATTGATGCAGACAGATGCAATGTTGATTACTGTTATTCTACCGACGGTGGTGCTAATTTTCAAAAAAAATGGATATACAATAAAGTTGGTTCAGAATTTGGCTCTATAGACCTCTCTATCGGCCAAGCCACAGCAGATTTGTACTACCCCTTCGTGGGCATTGTATTTGAAATGGATAAAGAGAGTGAAAAAAATATCGGTTTTATCGCAGGTCGCGCAGATGGATTAAATAGCACAACTGCTCTGCAAGTAAACAAGAAACATTCATCCACTGAAAAAACTAAACAACCAAAAATTCAATGGTTGTGCAACAACACCCTGAATGAGCCATATAATTTTATGATTGTTTACTCGAATTATTATAATAATATTGACTGGGATATTATAAAAATTTATCCTACTGATGATTACAATATTTCTTTTCATACGTTGGATAATTTGAGTTGGAAGTATGCTGCAGCTAATTTTGGGATTGACGAAGATTATGCCGACTTATCGTATGACAAGCAGTATAATAACTACCTTCTTGTTTACCGCAAATCAAACGACAATAACTATACCCTGCAGTACAAAGTACAATCTTATACCAATTTAGCAAGTAACACCTGGACTAATATAGGTGAGGTTTCTTCAGCCCCCGAAAATAGCAAGTTTTTTTCTTCTGTTGTAGATATAGATCCTACCCGTGCACGAGCATGCTTTGCTTTTGAGCGATACAGTTGGGAATCAAGCCCAATTGTTACTCAATTGCTTTTCGATTCCGAGTGGAGCAATACTGGTGTAGAAGAGGTGGTCATGGATGGAGAATTGAAAGTTTTTCCCAATCCTGCTACTAACAACATTACTTTGCGCATGAATGAAGAAGGTGTTTATTTAGTACGCATGTACAATATGCTTGGTGCAGAGGTAGCAGCATTACAATTTTCCGGCACAGAGCTTACTCACGACATCACCGGCTTGCCTGCCGGCATGTACCTCATCAAATTAAATACAGAAAAAGGAACAGAATTTACCACTAAAATTATTGTCAAATGAGAAAAACCATATATTTATATTATTGACACGCTTGTATATTCCGTATATATTTGCAGCGTAATTTAATGAGTAGATTAACAAACAAAAACCATTAACCCCTTTCAATATATAGTTCATAGTTACTGATTTTTTCTAGGTTGATTAAAAAATCCTCTGCAGTCAACGATTGTCAGAGGATTTTTTTGAAGGCGGAAATCGGAAGGCGGAAGGCGGAAATCAATTACGAATTACGAATTACGAATTACGTTGTTATAATTGTAACACATTGATATATAAATAGATAGGGTGCCGTGTTTGTAGAGATGTTGCATGCAACGTCTCTACGGTCCTGTTTTTTTTACATAAAACCCTGATAATCAAAATTATAAATCTATTTTTTTATTTTTTCTTCTTTTTGGAAATAAAAAAATTGGGGGGCAGAACATCCGCCCCTTTTTTGTCATTCTATTTCCCCACTCGGTAACTTGAACCTCTTTAGATATGCAGGTTCAATTACGAATTACGAATTACGAATTACGGTGTTATATTTTATTGACATTCAAACATTTAACACAAAAATGAATGTATCGGACAACAATATTATGGAGACAGGGCGTGCCCTGTCTCTACAACCAATCTAACTATAAAACGTTGGGCTAGGTTGAAATTGTCGTTATTTCCATCTGACGAAGGCTTCGATGGCTTCGTATTCTGCCATACCTACCAGGTTATACAACCTGGCCGTAGCTCTGTTTCTATCTTCAGATCTTTGCCAAAACTCTCTTTCATCCGACCCGGGGAACAGGGCTTTATCTTTTTGAGATTGATGTTTAAAAATCGCTTTTCGTTTCACAACCAACTCATCCGGACTGATTGGAACAGCCATATCGATATCTCCCATATCCCACTCTTGCCATGCACCTCTATAGAGCCATACGCGGCAATCCAGCATCCAGGGTTCATTCTGCAATTGATCCAATGCTCTAAAAACAGCTTCGAGACAAACCCGGTGTGTACCATGCGGATCGGAAAGGTCTCCGGCAGCATAAATCTGATGGGGTTGAACTTTTGTTAAAAGATCAGTTAGCAACTCAATATCCTGATCGGAAAGCGGTTTTTTCGCAGCTCTTCCCGTATCATAAAAGGGCATCTCTAAAAAGTGAGCATTCTGACGCGGAATATTTAAGAAACGACAAGCTGCTTCTGCTTCTCCCTGTCGAATCAACAATTTTACATTCCTGACCGCTTCAGTATCTGCATCACCCGGTTTTTTCTTGGCTAGATCCGATTTGATTTGTTTGAATAGTTGACTTGAATCCTTATGATCAAATTGATTTCGGTCATTAAAATGGGCAGCAAAATCAATATATCTAATGACATCATCATCATGTACAGCAACTGCTCCGGAGGTTTGATACACTACATGTACCTCATGACCTTGTTCCACCAACCTGGAGAGGGTTCCTCCCATTGAGATCACATCATCATCGGGGTGTGGACTAAACACCACTACTCTTTTAGGATAAGGAAGTGCTCTTTCCGGCCTGGAAGAATCATCCGCATTGGGTTTACCTCCCGGCCAACCGGTAATTGTTTTTTGTAATCCATTAAACACATCGATGTTGATTTTATTAGATGGTCCTCTTTCCGCAATCAAATCGCCCATGCCATGTGCACGATAGTCCCGATCGGTTAATTTTAAAATGGGTTTTTCCAATTTTTGACACAGCCACACTACAGCTCTTCTCATCAATCTTGGATCTTTCCAATCACAAATATCAGTTAACCAAGGTGTTTTAACTCTTGTCAACTCCGAAGCTGAGGCTTGGTCTAAAACAACAATCGTGTTGTCATGATGTTGCAAGAAAGTAGCCGGTACCTCAGAAGAGATTTCTCCCTCAACCGTTCTTTGTATAACATTGGCTTTGCCTTCTCCCAATGCAATCAAAATGATTCTTTTGGATTTCAAAATCGTTGAAACTCCCATTGTAATCGCACGCGTTGGCACATGTTCTTCTCCATGAAAATTAGAAGCAGCATCAGTAATGGTAACGTAATCTATAGCGATTAGACGAGTTGGAGAGTTCAATTCAGAACCGGGTTCATTAAAACCTATATGTCCTGTTCTGCCAATGCCCAATATTTGAATATCAATACCGCCTACTTGTTCAATTTTCCTGTCATAAGCCGCACAGTAATCTGATATCTCTTCTCTTTTAAGCATTCCATCAGGAATGTAAATATTCTCTCTTGGAATATCAACATGATCAAAAAGACGTTCATTCATGAAGTGCACAAAGCTTTGTCGAGAGGAAGGTGACATAGGGTAATATTCATCCAGATTGAAAGTAATTACATTTTTAAAACTCAATCCCTCTTCCCGATGCATACGTACCAATTCGGCGTAGACAGTGATCGGTGTAGATCCTGTTGCCAATCCGAGTACTGCCGGTTCATTCAGTTTCTGTTTTGCACGTATCAACGAAGCTATTTCGTAGGCAACTGCCTCAGCTATCAATTTGTTGTTATCAAAAATACGAGTTGGAACTTTTTCAAAAGAACCTGTTCTCTGGTTATCGGGCGTAATCTGAACGTAATTATCCAATCCCTTCATTTTAGATTTGCTAAATATCTTTTTTTTCATACTAGATAGTTGTTAGATCGTGCAAAGTTAATAAAATTTTTTAACTTTTTTTTAATTTTTCTTCACTTTAATTCATAAAAAACAAAAATTTAACCAATTCTTAAATTTACACTCTATTTTATTTACTTTCAACAAGTTATTATCCGGAATAAAAAGGGGTGCAGAGTAATTAAAAAATAAGTAGTAACTTTGCAGGTTCGTTTAATCATTTAAATTCAATCTTTGTATGAAAAAAACTTTTTTAACCTTAGCACTTCTCACTATTGGAGTATTCACGTACTCTCTTAGTGCTTGTACTAATTTTATCGTAACTAAGGGTGCGAGTCAGGATGGTTCTTGTTTTGTAACCTATTCCGCAGATTCACACACATTATATGGTGAACTTTATTTTTGGCCTGCTCAGGATCATCCTGCCGGTTCAATGATGGATGTTATTGAGTGGGATTCCGGAAACTATATGGGACAAATACCCCAAGTTACACATACTTACCAAGTGGTAGGAAACATCAATGAACATCAGTTGGCTATTTCGGAGACCACCTACGGTGGATTGAAACAGCTTGAGAAACCCAATGGGATTATCGATTATGGTTCACTGATCTACATCACTTTACAAAGAGCTAAAAATGCCCGTGAAGCGATCAAGATCATCAGTGAACTTTTAGACAACTATGGATATGCCAGTAGTGGCGAGTCATTATCCATCATTGATCCACATGAAGCCTGGATCTTTGAATTGATTAGTAAAGGAGAAGAAATGAAAGATGCTAAAGGCAGAACGCTTAAAGGCTGGACAAAAGGTGCGGTATGGGTAGCTCGTCGTATTCCGGACGGATACGTTTCCGGTCATGCTAACCAGGCTCGTATCACTACATTCCCTATTGCTAACGGGAAAACGTCTATTACCAATAAAGAGTTTCAAAAAATCTTCAATCCTGAAGTAGAAACAGTCTACTCTCACGACGTCATCTCCTTCGCTAAATTAGCAGGTTTATATCCCGCTCAAGGAAAAGATGAAGATTTCAGTTTTGCTCACACTTATGCACCACTCGATTTTGGTGCTGCTCGCTTCTGCGAAGCTCGTGTATGGGCTTTCTTTTATAGAGTTAATCCTGAATTAGCCAGACCTTACGAAAAATATGCCCGGGGTGAAGATCTAGAGAGCAAAGAAAAAATGCCTTTGTGGATTAAACCGGTTAAAAAAATCAGTGTTAGAGATATGATGGACTACATGAGAGACCATTATGAAGGCACTTCTATGGATATGACCAAAGATTTGGGCGCCGGTCCTTACTCTTGTCCTTACAGATGGAGACCGATGACCTGGTCGTTAGACGGCAAAAACTATATCCACGAAAGAGCGACAGCAACTCAACAAACAGGATTTTCTTTTGTGGCTCAAACACGCAGTTGGCTACCTGATAAAATAGGTGGAATCCTTTGGTTTAGTGTTGACGATGTAGGAATGTCATGCTATGTACCCATGTTTGCCGGAATCAACAAAGTTCCAATGCCCTATCGTGTTGGCAACGGATCAATGGCAGAGTACTCTCCTACTTCAGCATTTTGGACATTTA
Source organism: Bacteroidota bacterium (assembly GCA_029570835.1). GTDB lineage: Bacteria > Bacteroidota > Bacteroidia > Bacteroidales > WCHB1-69 > UBA5429. The sequence goes on along the minus strand of JAKPTX010000124.1, from coordinate 7,338 downwards.
CCAAAGTAAGTAACTTTGTATATACCCGTTATAGTGACATGATTGTACATGTACGGGAAAAACAAGATAAATGGGAGTTGGGAACCATTCAAGACATTGCTTCCAAAGAGAAAGAATGGGCTGCATTACTTGAAAAGGATGAAGTTGCAGGTGTAGCTCAAATTACAAACTACACTAATCAAGTAGCTCAACAAGTTGTTGACGAGTGGAGTAGACTTTTTGAATATTTGTTGGTTAAATACCATGATGGAAACATCAAAGTTGAGGAGCATGGACAGTTTAAAACTGAAGGAGACAGAAATCCACAAGTTGTATTCCCAAAACAACCCAGATATCCAGACAGATGGTATCGTATGATTGTTGATGATTGCGGAACCAATATTTCTGCACCGGACGAAAAATAACCTGATAGAATAATTCTGCGAATTATGTACCTCAATATCAAGGGAGAACCCATATCACTCAAAACACCCATTGTGATGGGTATTGTGAATTGTACCAACGACTCTTTCTATTGGAAAAGTCGTGTTGATGATGATCGTTCCACTCTGCAAAGGGTGGAACAGCATTTATCTGAGGGAGCCACTTTCATTGACTTAGGTGCTGTATCAACCCGCCCCAATCATACCCCTTTGGATGCGGAAACTGAATTTATGCAGATCAAGAAGTATCTTAAGCTGATTATCTCCCATTTTCCTGAAGCCCGGGTTTCCATTGACACATTCCGCGCTCATATTGCAGAAATGGCAGTATCAGAGGGTGCAGTCTTGATTAACGATATTTCCGGAGGAATTGATCCCAACATGTTTAAAACAATGGGCAAACTACAAGTTCCCTACTGTTTAACACATTACAATAGAGAGAAACCTTTAGAAAATGCCGATCTGATTCCCGATATGCTCACCTTTTTTGCTAATCAAGTTGAAAAACTGAAGGCTGAAAACGTAAACGATATCATTCTTGATCCCGGTTTTGGATTTGGAAAACCGGTAGATCAAAGCTACTTTTTAATGAAGCATCTGGATCTGTTACATGCACTGGAATTACCTTTATTGGTTGGTATTTCACGCAAATCGATGTTGTATCATCTATTGGACAGCACTCCGGACCAGATGTTGCCCGGAACCATCACATTGAACAGTTTTGCAGTTCAAAAGGGTGCGCATATCTTACGTGTTCATGATGTCAAAGAAGCAGTTGATACCATTCGGGTTACCCGACACTATATGCAAATTGAATAGCAATGAAAAAAAGCATACTCTTTTTGTTGGTAGCCCTTCTCTTTTGGAGTTGTATCCCGGAGGAGAAGTATAGTGTTATACCGCACATTGAGTTTGTTAGTTTGGAAAAAATCTCCAATTCATTCGGAAATGACGATAAAGCCATGTTGACTTTCTACTTTGAGGATGGAGACGGTGACATAGGATTGAACAGTGAGGGGGATGATTTACGCCCTCCTTTTGACACTTCTTCCATCTATTACTATAATTTTTTCATTCATTATTACGAAAAACAAAATGGAACCTTTGTCAGAGTAGATCTTCCGGCTGAACAGCATGCCCGTATTCCCAGATTGAGCAATCGTACTCCGGAATCGATCCATGGTAATATTGAGATTGAATTATTTATCAATAATATCACCTCCGTTTATGACACCATCCGATTTGAGTTCTACATTGTAGATCGTGCATTACATCATAGTAATATTATCACCACACCTGAAATCAAAATTATAAAATGAGGAACAATTTTGAAACCATTGTTAAGCAAGCCTTAGCAGAAGATATTGGATCGGGAGATCACTCCTCTTTGGCATCTATTGACCCTACTATTCAGGGACAAATGAAACTATTAGTCAAAGAACCCGGGATCTTATGCGGTATTGATCTCGCCAGAGAGGTAATTCGCCAGGTTGATCCCCAAATCAGTATGGAGACCTATTTTTCCGATGGAGACACTATCGCTGTCGGTGATATTGTATTTATGCTGAAAGGAGCAGCCCGAAACATGTTAACAGCTGAACGCACCCTGCTTAACTTTATGCAATTGATGAGTGGAATTGCCACTAACACCCGACAATATGTGGATGCTATCAGCGGAACCGGTGCTGTCATTTTGGACACACGCAAAACAACTCCCGGATTAAGGTTTGTCGAAAAATATGCTGTCAGTGTCGGTGGGGCACAAAACCACCGATTTGGATTGTTCGATATGATCATGCTAAAAGATAACCATATCGACTTTGCCGGATCCATAGAAAAAGCGATTGATAAAACCAGAGATTACCTCAAAAGGAACAATTTGCAACTCCAAATCGAGATTGAAACCCGTTCATTAGAGGAAGTACAAAGAGTTTTAACCCATGGTGGTGTCGATCGTATCATGTTAGACAATTTTACCCCTGAGAGAATGAAAGAGGCAATTCAATTGATCAACAAAAGAGTTGAAACCGAAGCCTCCGGTGGCATAACATTGAAAAATGTAAGAGAGTACGCTGAAACAGGTGTAGACTTCATTTCTATCGGGGCCTTGACGCATCAGATTAAAAGTATCGATTTGAGTTTAAAATTTATCCAATAAGATGGAAAAAGGACCCTTTTACTCCTTTAAGACCCGGAGAAAGATTATTCAATTCTATCAAAAACCTTTTGTACAAAAGGCTTCTAAAACTTTAAAAAAGTTAGTTCTTCCCGGATTTCAAGGAGTTCCTTTTTGGGATGTGATGCGTTTCTTTTTAGAATCTCTTTTTAGAGGTATTCTATTTCAGCGTGCTGCAGCCATGACTTACTATATATTCGCATCAGCGATTCCCATGCTGATGACTTTGATTGCTACCATCTCTTTCCTGGGACCATCAATTCAACTCAAAATGCTCGATATTATCCAATCCCTAACACCACCCTACCTATGGACCACCATCATCGATTTAATTCATACTCTTATTTTACAACAAAACAGTGCGATTCTTTACCTTTCAATCGGATTGGGATTATACCTCTCCTTCCTGAGTGTAAATTCAATTATTACCACATTGAATATCAGCTATTTTGATATGGAAAAGCGCTCCTTTTTCAATCAGTTGCTGGTCAGTATGGTGATGGTGATTGTTTTCCTCGTTATCATTATCGCAGCGAGTGCCGTTTTTGTTGCCACCTCCATTTTGTACCATCGAATAGGTACTTTAATTGGACCTAATAGCGGGTGGTACACCTATTTGATTGCAGTCGTCAAGTGGCTTTCACTTTTCACGCTGATGTATCTTTTATTGTCAGCCCTTTTCTATTTCGCACCCTACAAGAAAGAGTTTTTCCGATTTTTTTCTGCCGGAGCTACTTTTTCAGCTATTATGCTGGTCGTTTTATTGAAGGGGATTAACTTCTATTTTGCCAATTTCTCTTCTTACAATGCAGTTTACGGATCCATTGGGGCGATATTGTTAATTCTTATCTGGATTAACTGGAGTTGTGTCATCGTATTAATCGGCTACGACTTAAATGTCAGCATTTCGATTGCGCAGGAAAAAAGGAAAAATAAAGATACAGAAATCATAATTAAAAGTACTGTTAGAGATTAGAATTCATGAAATATTATATTATTGCCGGAGAGGCATCCGGAGATCTGTTAGGATCCTATTTAATGGCTGAAATCAAAAGAAATGACCCGGAAGCGGACTTTTTAGTCTGGGGAGGCGACCTCATGGAAGCGCAAGGCGGAGAGGTGATCAAGCACTACAAAGAACTGGCTTTCATGGGTTTTTGGGAAGTTTTAGTCAATCTCAGAACAATTCTTAAAAACTTCTCCATCTGTAAGGTTGATATGCTTTTGTACGAACCGGATGTTGTGATTTTCATTGATTATCCCGGTTTTAATCTAAAAATGGCCAAATTTGCACGTGAAAATGGGTTTAAGGTGGTGCATTATGTCTCTCCTTCCGTTTGGGCTTGGAAGAAAAAGAGAGTATTTCAGATCAAAAGAGATGTGGATCTGTTACTTTCCATTTTACCTTTTGAGAAAGTGTTTTATGCACGCTATCAATACGATGTGGCGTACATTGGGCATCCTCTGTTGGATGTTATTCAGGATAAAACGCCTCAAATGGCCTCCCTGGCTGATTTCAAACAGCAGTATCAACTGGATAAACGTCCTATCATTGCCTTAATTCCCGGAAGCAGAAAGCAGGAACTGAACCATATTTTACCTATTATGGTATCTATTATTGACCAATTTCCTGAGTATCAATTTGTGATTTCCAAAGTGGCGTGGCAACCTCTCTCCTTATATCAAAAACTGATTGGAAATCGGGATATCAAACTGGTTGAAGGCGACACCTACCCCTTAATCCACCATGCGGAAGCGGCGCTGGTTACTTCCGGAACAGCTACGTTGGAAACAGCACTCCTGAATACACCGCAAGTTGTTTGTTATAAGGGCAATGCAATCTCCTACTCCATCGCCAAAAGAGTAGTTGGAAAGGATCTCAAATTTATCTCTTTGGTTAATTTGATTTTGGACCAGCCTGTGGTTACCGAATTGATTCAACACGATTTGAATCCCGACAGATTAGTAAAGGAACTCAAACTCATCTTAAAAAATGGAGAAAAGAGAGAGGGCATGCTGGAGCAATACCGGGAATTAAAAACCAAACTAGGCTCGGGTGGCGCTTCTCAAAAAGGCGCAGAGCTGATTGATCAGCTTGTAAAAAAGGGAAAATAAAGACGAATTTGACAATGCAATTTAATTCCGAAATCCGAAATCCGAAATCCGAAATCTTTTGTATTTTTGTCGATTAATAATTCAATTTCATTGAATCAATAATTTTATTGACAAAATCCTGCTATACTATGGTTAGAGTACGTTTTGCTCCCAGTCCCACCGGTCCTTTGCATATTGGTGGCGTTAGAACTTGTTTATACAACTATCTTTTTGCCAAAAAACAGAACGGTAAGTTGCTCCTTCGTATCGAAGATACTGATCAGACCCGCTTTGTTCCGGGTGCCGAAGAGTATATTATTGAAGCCTTCGATTGGTTAGGAATTCAATTTGATGAGGGGGTGCACGTAGGTGGTCCCCACGCTCCTTACAAGCAATCAGAACGGATGGAGCTCTACCGAGAATTCGCTGATCTCCTTATCCGGCGCGGTTGGGCTTACTACGCCTTTGACACCCCGCAAGAACTGGAGCAAAGAAGAAAAGAGGCGGAAGCGCAAAAATCCACTTTCCAATATGATACCCAAACCAGAGGTTCTTTATGTAATTCTCTTACATTGTCACCTGAAGAGGTTGAAGAAAGACTCAAAGGAGATTATGTGATTCGATTTAAACATCCTGAAAATCAAGATATTACTGTAAATGACCTCATCCGTGGCGAAGTGGTTATCAATACCCGTATTTTGGATGACAAAGTGTTGTTCAAATCGGATGGATTGCCTACGTATCACCTTGCAAACATAGTAGACGATCACCTCATGGAGATTACGCATGTGATTCGAGGAGAAGAGTGGCTCCCATCAGCTCCTTTGCATGTGATGCTGTATCGTGCTTTTGAATGGGAAGCTCCCCAATTTGCACACTTACCACTCCTTTTGAAACCTGACGGCAATGGAAAGCTCAGCAAACGCGACGGCGATCGTTTGGGATTTCCGGTTTTCCCGTTGGAATGGAAAGATCCTGTGACTCAGGAGATTTCATCCGGATATCGTGAAAGCGGCTATCTTCCTGAAGCGGTGATCAATATGCTGGCGCTATTGGGCTGGAATCCGGGGAATGATCAGGAGGTGATGAGCATGGAGGAATTGATTGAGCAATTCTCGTTGGATAAAGTTAGCAAGTCCGGAGCCAAATTCGATTTGGATAAGGCACGATGGTTTAACCATCATTACATACAGCTTTGCGAAGAGGAACAGCTTGCCTCCCCCCTTTTTTTAATTCTTAAAGAAAAAGAAATAGAAGCATCCGAAGAACAGGTACTGAAAGTGATCTCCTTGGTTAAGGAGCGGGTTTATTTTATGACCGAATGGTGGGAGCAAGTGCACTATTTTTTCGTTGCACCAACTGAGTACAACCCTGATGTAATCAAGAAAAGATGGAAAGAAAATACAGCTGAACACCTTCAGGCGATTCGGCAACTGTTACTAACCGCGACTTCATCTGAAAAAGAGCATCTGCATACCCTTGTAACTCAATATATTCAGGATCAGCAACTCAATATGGGACAGATTATGAACTGTTTAAGACTCGCCCTGGTTGGAGATACCAAAGGGGTTGATCTATTCGAAATTGTAGAATTTATAGGGGTCGAAGAAACTGTACGACGCATTGAAAAAGCAATTTTGGAAATCGCAAAATAGGTAAAACTTACCGAAACAGATATTCAATTTTATCTCTGATTATAAAGGCACCGGGATATGCAGCATTGATCTCCTGGTAGAATCTGTATGCGTCGAGTTTAGTTCTGAAATCTCCCACTCTCAAGCGAAAATTGGGCTCAAAATAGGTTACATAAGAAGTAATCTTAGGAAATTTTTGATCAAATTCGGTCTGCATCTTTTCGACTATCATCTTGGAATTGGTTCCGGAAAGTGAAACAATTTGAATCCGATACCCATCCACTTTCTTCACTTTTTCCCAAGCAGCCTGATTTAAGTCCAATAATTCAGTTATTCCTTTCTCCAGGTCATAAGTGATATTCAGCTGAGGAAAAGCAACTCCACCGCTCATTAAAAGGAGTAAAAAAAGAGTCCGGGTTTTCATACAAAACTATTTTTTGCAAAAATAGAAAAAAAGTTGCAATAAATAGGGTAACTTACACAAATTTTTGTATCTTTGCGGGTTAAATTTATCATCATGGGTTTTTTATCATTATTCACTAAAGAGATTGCTATCGACTTAGGAACAGCCAATACCGTAATTTTACACAATGATAAGGTTGTCGTTGATGAACCGTCCATCATTGCTGTGGAGCGCAATACCAGACGAGTCATGGCTGTAGGTAAAAAGGCATTAATGATGCATGGAAGAACCCACGAGAATATTTTAACTATTCGTCCATTGAAAGATGGAGTTATTGCCGATTTCCAGTCTACAGAGATGATGTTGCGTGAATTTATCAAGATGACCGGAACCCGCGGTATTTTGTTTCCACCGGCTCTGAAAATGGTAATCTGTATCCCTTCGGGGATCACTGAAGTGGAAGAGCGTGCGGTAAGAGACTCTGCCGAACAATCAGGAGCAAAAGAGGTAAGATTGATCCATGAACCGATGGCAGCTGCTGTCGGAATCGGAATCGACGTATTGGATGCCAACGGAAATATGATTGTGGATATAGGTGGTGGTACCAGT
>JAKPTX010000114.1 GCA_029570835.1 Bacteroidota bacterium | reverse complement strand
AGCTAAGATAGCCTGTCTGATCATGATCCTTGCTCCATGTAACGGGTAATACCCTTAGAATAGATTAAGCTTCTGTGAATAATATATCAAGAGAATGTTAAATTTTCAACCGCATCCTTACACAACCGCCCTTTTTTGCGTATTCTCTCCCATAAGTCCGCTGAAACACAGCGTTTCTCAACAGGGAGGATGACAAGAGAGTTTGATACAGCAAAGAATCAAAATGGGCCCGGAAGGATTCGCCTGTGCTGGGTTTCTTCCCCAGTAAACCTTCAACCAAGCGGATAAAAGAGTATTTCCTTATTGGGATACAGAAATTTCTAAGTTAGTATTCAGGAAATCTCTCCATCAGAGAATTTCTACAAATATTTTTCACGGCCATATCCAACAGCCACTTTGATTACATTCGATTTTATCGTAACCTCGAGCAAAACGATTACAAGAAATATGATTATCTAATTCTGTCCATTTTTCATTAAAGTATGCGTCATCATAGGGAGTTGCAAAATAATAATCTCCACCTCCTGCAATATCCATTGAAAAAGTTAATTGTAGAGGACCATGCAATACAAACGCTGCACAACGATCTGACACCATTCCAGAAAAAATTGATTCTTGAAAGCTACTATCTGCAGTACCAACCAGGAATTGACCAGATTCAAGTAAAACAGAACAAGTACCTTTTTCTTTCCCATCGTAAGTGAAGTGCCTTCTATCATAAGAAAAATTTCTATCGCAGTCTATCCAACTTGAATTATCTATGTAACGAAGCCAGAGTTCATTCAAATATTTATGATCTTCCGCCCAAAATACTAGGTATGTAATAAGAGTAGTGGTGATCATGATAAAAACATTTATAACACTCAAAAAATGAATTTTGTGTTTACCAGTTTCTTGTAAATTCTGCTTCATGTATTGTCTACCACCTTTCATTTTTTATTGTAGTACATACGAAAAAATATTCAATATGCTACCCAATCAACCGCCCTTTTTTGCGTATTCTCTCCCATAAGTCCACTGAAAAGCATCGTTTCTCAACAGGGGGGATGACAAGAGAGTTTGATACAGCAGAGAATAAAAATGGGCCCGGAAGGATTCGAACCTTCAACCAAGCGGTTATGAGCCGCCTGCTCCGCCATTGAGCTACAGGCCCTTCAGGTAATAGATTTTACCACAGCCT
>JAKPTX010000107.1 GCA_029570835.1 Bacteroidota bacterium | reverse complement strand
CAAGGGCGTCGAGTCTGTATTAGGGGATGTTGGTAATCTTAAAGAGGCGTGGCTTAATACTTTTGATGATATGCAAAAAGACAGTCTCAAAAACATTTTTACAATGGTATCGGCTTTGCAAGACTTGTCAGAAGGAAAGGGCATTGCTGCAAATACATTTTGGCAACTTGTTGAATTTGACAACGACGGGTTACTCAATGGAGCAAAACTTGTTGGTGATAAATTTATTGTAACTCAGGAAAATATGATAGAGTTAAAGGATAAATATATTAAAAAGCAAATTGATGAGTTACAAAATACTCAAGCCAGCGTAAAACTTGAAAGAGATAGATATGAGCAGGAAGTCAAGAGATATGAATTGGAACTTGAAAGTCTCAAAGTTAAAAACGTATCACAAAATTCTGATGAATACAAAAAAGTGTTGAATAATCTGACAAAAGCCAAAGAAAATGCGAAGGCATTTGGCGATGAATGGGAACGCAACAACTGGCTTATTCAGTATCTTAACCAAGCACTTGGCAACACGGTCGATATTCAAAAGCAGCTTGAGGCACAGCAAAAAATAGCTGACAATCTTAATAAGGAAGTTAAGAATCTCAACAAGAGGGCAGATGACTTATTAAAGGCGCAAGAGTATAGGATTGACCAAATTATTGACGGACATCAAGAAGAACTTGATATTCTCAATGATGAAAAAGATGCGTTGCAAGATGAGCTTGATGCTCTTAACGAGCAAAAAGACGCTCTTGACGATATTGTAAAAAATTATGAAACTGTCAATGGCATAGTGCAAGATACCATTCAGAAAGAAATTGACTCGCTGGAAGAACAAAAGAAAGCAATCGAAGATACATATAATAAGCGCATTGACGCACTCAAATCAGAAAACGAGGAGCGTGAAGATGCACTTGAATACGCTCAGAAACTCGCCAATCTCGAAAATGCCCGCAACAATAAGCGATATGTTTACGACGAAACTCGTGGATGGCGGTATGAGAGTGTCAAAGAAGATGTCCAAAATGCTGAGAACGATCTGAAATCGTTTGAGACTTCTCAAGCAATAAAAGACCTTGAAAAGCAACGCGACGAAGAAACTGCGACCATTGACGAGACAATCAAGAGTCGTGAAGAATATGCGAATTTGTGGAAAGAGATTTCAAACGAAATCAAAACCGAGGAAGATGAATTACTTGCAGAAGAAATTCTTGGGGCAGATTGGCGACAGAAAATTGCGTACGGCGATATTGATGTAATGAACAAGTTCAGAATGGAGTATCGCAACCACAACGCGGCATTGAAAACGCTTACCAATACTGAGATAAAACTCAAAGAAGAAGCGATAAAAGCAAAAGATGCCGAGGTCAAGGCAAAGCAAGAACAGATAGAGGTATGGAAGAAATACAAGACGGAAGTTCAGAAAACCGCAGATGCGATTAAGGCGACTAACGAGGAGTACATGGACTATCTCAATTCTGTTTCACTCTCTGAGCAATCTACTTACGCCGATCGTCAGGCAAACTTACAGAATTTTGCAAGTAGCTATTCATCATGCATCAGTCAAATCAAATCGTATCAACAAGAACTTGACAATATGAATGTTGGGCTTTATATTGACACAAACATAAGAGAGGTTGCGGACGAAATGGCTAACTTTATAGACACTTATCGTGACGCTATCGAAGCTATGCAAAAGGCTCTTGATGAAAGTGCAACTGGTTATGGTGTCGTAAACTCGGCGTGGGACGCTATGCTTGCAAAGGCTGCTAACGAAATGCGTAAGCGCGGTTATTCACAGGGTGGTGTCGTTGACTATACTGGTGTTGCGATGCTTCATGGACGCAAAAACGCGCCCGAGACAATCTTTAATGCAAAAGACTCGGCAAAGCTTTATGATTTAGTGCATAATACGCCAAATCTTATGGCAAATGTGGTTGCTGAGGCACAAAAAATATCCAAGTTAAGTCTTGGAAACAATAGCAATACGAATAATTCAAGTGTTGCAATCGGTGCGATTAACGTCTATGCGAATAACCCAAGTGAACTCACTCGCAATCTTGACAAGGAGCTTGACCAATACTTTAGGACAAAGCTTACACAAAGTTACACGGGAAGGCAATAAGAAATGCCCCCCACATAAAGTGGGGGACAAAATCATAAAAAGGAGGTGGCTCAATAAATGGTACAAAACCCTATTAATGTATATCCAGATAACGGCACTACTTTTGATAAAACCAGTAGCGAAAATGATACAAGATTAAGTTTTACTTTCAAAGGCGATAACTTAAAAGCATACTGTGTTAGGTTCTTTGATTATAATACAGGCGAAATCCCCGTAAGCGATGCAGTCGTATATGACTACGACACGGAGTTAATGCAATATAATATACTGGCTTATAATAATGAGAATGTCACACTCTATAACGCTTTTAATGGCTTAAACAACGTCGGTTCATATATAATGCAATTTATGCTTGTTGGCGGCTTGACGAATACTGGCGGTGTTGCAGCAGATCGTTTTGTGCTCAGAGGAGAGCTGCAAGAAGATTACGTGTCCGGAGAAACATCTTTTGTGGTAGAAAATAGGATAAATAGTATCTATGAGTGGGACACTTCTTCTCCCATAAAAAAACCAGTCACAGTAATTCACAGTGGCACAACGTTCTTACTGAATGTTATGGAGCTTAGAATAGGAAACGAAAGCCAGAGAATTTTAAGTTATAACTATGATACAGGCGAGATTATTCTTATAAACAGGCTTTCAAATAATTATGACGCGGGAACGCCATATCAGATTTACTCTAATTATCTTGTCACCCCCCAATATTATTTTAATACTGCGATACGTCCGCAAATCGTTGCGATGAACGCAGAGTGGGATGCTTACGGTGTCAAGTTTTCTGCTGTATATAGTCAGCCACAATATCATTTCTTGAAATATTACACGATAACTATGCAAAAGAAATCGAGTACTAATGTTTATTACAATGTTGCTAAAACAGGAAGAAGATACTCGCAGAAAATAGAGTACGTCTTTACAGATGATTATGATTACAAACTTGATGTGGCAAGAACTGTTGCTGATGAAAATGAGCGTTTTGCACTGACCGCCGATGATGTGGAAATTGGCGACGTAATTAGGCAAAATGATCTTGCAAGTAAGCTTGACAAAATCAATAATGCAATAACAAATATGCTAAGTGGAGAAGGATTAAACTCTGCCGAAGTATGGGAGTTATTGGATATGGACACTACTGGCATACTCACTCCTATCATTGATGATAATGGCAAGTGGATAATTCAGCCAGAACAATTAGAGGCACTCGAAGAACAAATCATCAGATTAAGCCGTGAACAAGTGCAATCTGATTTATCGGATAAATATTATTATGTCGCTGACATAAATAATCTCAATAACGAAAATGGCTATTCAAAGTTCTATCCTATTATTGGCGGAAATGACGATACGCGCATATATCGCTTTGTCATTAATGCAATCGGTCAAGACGGTACAGATATAACAGCTTATTCAGAAGATTTTGTAGCGCCTGAGAGAAACGAGACGGTTAGAATTGATCGTGTACTTTCTGCAAAAGCCCAAAAGAATAATAATGGAATCGTGCGCATTAGTTTGGCGGGTGATTATAATAGTATTAGAGTCTACAGGATTGACGGTAAAAACATAGATCAATATGGCAGTTATCCAATCAAAACTCTCATAGGCGATTTTTGGGGATCCGGAGCTTTTGATGATTACACTGCCAGCACTCATGGAGAATATGTGTATATGCTTGTGCCATATTATGGCACAGCAGTTTCAAGCGAAATAAATCGCGCAATTCTTACGGATAAGATCACCACATCAGAGTACGGCTATACTATCACCGCTATTTATGACAGTGGCAAAGATGTTAATGGACTCCCCTTCTTCCTTATTGGAGATACATGGAAATTTATTACAGACATTGATGATACTACCGTAGTACAAAATACAGATAAAACACTTCATAGTGGATTTGGTAAATATAGTTCACTTACTTCAACCCAGACCAATTTTATGAGTGGCACACTATCGGCTGGAATAGGAAATGTTTCTTGCTCCAGCAACAGATATAACGACACGATTGAAATGGTTCGGGCTTGGAGAAAATTTATTACACAAGATTGCCAATTTATTTTGCGTTCGCAAAAAGGCGATGTATGGGTAGTTAATGTTACTGACAATCCGACCACACAGTATCAAGAAAATGTGCCGCAATTATTTACAACAATTGAATTTAACTGGGCTGAATGTTGTGGCATAAATGAAATAATTACAGGTACGGATGAACCATCTCGTATGCAAGAGAGGTGAGAAATTGGACGCATTGCAAGAATTAATTAATAAAGCTATTGATGAACGGCTGAAAAAGTCTGATTGCGTCGCTTCTATTCCTTGCCGCGTCGTAAACATTCTTAATAATGGTTATTATGTTGTTGAAGATATAAAAAACGGAGCTAAATATACTGTTCCTAATTTTAGTGGTTCGGCAATCAACGTGGGAGAGAACGCGCAGCTCTTTTTTAAAGGCGGAGTTATAACAAACAAATCCGCATATATTGGTGCTGTCAACTACAAAAATAGTGACTCGGCTTCTCCTGTAATTCTTTATGGGCTGAATACCCTTGGCGAAGTTATCGGAGAAAACGCAACAATATCATCATTTAAATTTGAGGCTTCTCAATCCACAAATCTACTTATAGGATTTAATGCAAATGTTTTTGGCACGATTGCTGGTGAGCTTTCTCTAAAAATCAATGTTGACCAAACAGTTTTATCACATGAGCCTAAAACAATAATTTTGGAAAACGGCTATAATCTGGCTGGTTTTACGCTCCCCTTTGCTTGTGACAGCGGAGAACATATGGTAAGTGTTGTAGCCAGCGGCACGGGTAATTTTGTTGACGTTTGTTCGTATATATATGGGCTGTATATTGAAGGATTACCTATTTTATGAGCCTACAACAGATGTAGACTATATACATGAAATTAAGAACGATAAAGCAAACTCTATTTATTATATTGGTGCGCCTAATAATCCCTCTATGCCTGCGACTATGAGTAATAAAGATACCAATATAATCCGCGCAACAACTTTTAATGCTTCTAATGTTTCGGGCGTGTATATCCCCGAAGGAATTACAGAAATTGAGTAAGGTGGTGAGTATATGACAGGAACAGGAACAGTATCAGATCCCTACATAATTTACACTTGGGACGAATTGTTG
>JAKPTX010000066.1 GCA_029570835.1 Bacteroidota bacterium | reverse complement strand
AGCACATCTTTACCCTGGGAGTGAAATTCGTTATTTTGGTTAGTAAGTGGAAGGGGAATCTCCCTACCCGGAGATCATAAATATAACCCAAAGAAAGCTTATAAAGAAGAAAATGATAAAGCTTGTTAAACTATGTTTGATACGTTATAGGAATATGCATGGTATTATGGGTAATAATCGCAACAAATCTATGAGATCAGAGGCTTCGGATATCATCAAACAAATGATTGGGGAGACATTAAAGACTAGTTTGACCCAAGACTAGTTAGATGAACTACTTGGCTAAAATGTAAATCGATCAAGAAAGTATATTATGAAAAACCAATGCCGGGCACTGGCTTCCTAAAATAAGATATATTCCCTAAACGTTCTTATGGCTCTGGACATCAAGTCCAATAGCTTGGACGATGCACGGAAATACATCAAGGCCTTTGTACCATGGATCAAAGAAGAGCAGATTGGATATTATACAAAAAATGAGCCCGGTAGGTATATTCGGAATACATACTTCCTTTCCGCTTTTTCATTGGAAGTGTAGGACAACGACTATTTTTTCTATATGATTGGTAATTACATCATTAAGGTCATCTGAAAAGAGTAACCTTTTTACTCAAGTATCGTTTACCATTAACCGACAAGTTGAGAAAGTATATACCACTGGAACACTGCTTGCCATCAGCATCTCTGCCATCCCAATAGGTGAATTGCTCACTTACTTTATTGGGATCAAGAGAAATGTTTTTCACTTTCTGCCCTTTGATATTATAGATATCGATGCTTGCGGTTGTTATTCTTGGCAGAATGTTATCCTGATTTGCGGGTAAAATAACCTTTAGGTTCGTGAAAGTTGTAAAGGGATTGGGATAAGCAGATAGAAGCCCATTCTGCAAAGCTGGGGTCGTCGGATCATCAATACCTACATAGTTACCGTTTGAATCTATTCTAACCAGTGCAAGCTGTCTAGGTTGATAACCAACAGTTGCGCAATAAAGTAAATCTCCATTCCCGAGCTCAATCAAGGGGTGATTTCCAATCCCGATTCTCTCATTTTGAAGGGCGTTACTGCTCCAAATCAAATTAAAATTACTGTCAAATTTGAAAATCTCTCCACCAGGAGTGGAAACAGCCAAAATAATGCAATTATCCGATGTCTTTATCACACTGAATAATTCACTCAACCAATACAAATTACTATCAAGTAAATGATAGGTGGGTATGACTAAAATCGGATCTCCCGGGTTTTCATTTTCAAAATCAACGCCAAAATCATAGACTCGCAGTTCTCCTGTGTTGATGTCTACCGAATCGTAGATAAAACCATAAAAATTATTGTTGATTTCTATAAAAGATTCAACTCCATAGTCTTGAAGTTGCTTTGTCCAAATCGTATCTCCCATTGAAGATATTTTCATAACTTGATAATGAGGACTGTACCACGACATGTTAACAAAAGCCCCATCACCTAGTTTCTTTAGGCATATTTGCGTATGAGCAGTAAATGGCGTACTCCATAAGCAAGTGAGGTCATAACTGAACTTTGCTATAACGTAACCTCCTGAGTTTGCTACTACTACAAACCCATTATCTTCACTAATCAAGTCCAAGATACACCCGGGAGTCCCATTAAAATACAATAATGGAACCAATTCAACAAATTGCAAATCACTATTCAATCTATGAATCTTGTGCTCAAACATATCCAAAGCCAAGTATCCGCCATATCCATCCTTGATGATATGCGAATAATATCCAACTAACAGACCGTCATCATTATAAGGCCCGAAGGTAGTATTGATGTACTCTCCCCTCCGATTGTATGTGGCAACTGGTGACTGGGGAAATATCAATTCAGGAGGGGGAGTATGGTATGTAGATAATATCTGCATTCCGAAATTACCGTCATATTTTTCAAACACATTGGCAGCATCGGTAAAGGATGTAGGGAATGAATACCAATAGGGATGAGTTTCATAGGTTGGGCTATAGTAACGTACAAATGTACTGTCAACTTGAGCAAACAAACCCAATGCAAGACACAAAATAAACAAAACACCGCCGA
>JAKPTX010000051.1 GCA_029570835.1 Bacteroidota bacterium | reverse complement strand
AATCTTGTTTCCCTGTACCTGACCAATGGAAATGGACGTAACCAGTGTCCCCTCCCTGAAGAACTGAAATACCAAATAATCGGTGATGATTAAATTCTCCAAAGACTGCTTGTACCGATCAAACTGCTCCTTGTAATTCTTACTTCCTAAATCAGCTCCGATATCCTTTGCTTCAATATAGCCAAGTGGTATTCCCTTTCTGGTAATGATGTAATCAGGGGCTCCGCATTGTTGTCTCTTGGGCTCATTGGTGGCTTTTATATCTGGAACAAGGCTCTCAATCAGTTGTTGTAAATCTC
The DNA here is from genome assembly GCA_029570835.1 of Bacteroidota bacterium. Taxonomy (GTDB): domain Bacteria; phylum Bacteroidota; class Bacteroidia; order Bacteroidales; family WCHB1-69; genus UBA5429. Next base: position 2,344 of record JAKPTX010000051.1, on the reverse strand, counting down.
CGCGGAATGAATGTTCGGTGGCATTGCCCAGTTTATAACGCTTGCCAATGCTGTCAATATATTGCTCTAAGGTCATTATTCACAATAATAAGTATAGATGATCTGAATGTTTAGAATGGGTTAATATAAGCAAATTTAAAAAGTTAGTCTCATTTTTGTTGCTCTTTATTTCTCATACGTTCTACTACAGAAACAGAGGTTTCATATCCATTCAAAATACCTAGACGCTTAAGTTCAATGAGTGAACCTGATCTGCTGGTGGGTTTTCTTTCAAAATTGAAATACACCCCAATACCCGATGAGTTCATTAGCCGTTCCATATCTTCAGGAATTCTAGTAGTACGACCTTTCCAATCGCCATGATGAATAAACCCTCCATATCCACTTCCAGTTTGTTTATCGAAGGCAACAACATATGGATGTTCGTCAATTTCGTCATTATCAATACGGAAACCCATGAATATGGCAACGTATGTTTCTGTGTTGCCTGAAGCAGCGTAAACTCCAGAGTTTAATTTCTCGGCAAAGTTTGTGGGCAGCCAATCAGGAAAGTATTGAGAATCTACGACTGAGTAAGTGAATTCCGGACAGATTTCCTGCCAGACCTCAAGAGGCCATCCGTTAGAATAAGGTGAAAAATCCATTTTAAGTTAGTTAATAAACTTGACATTTTATATTGAATCAAAGATTTATCTACACCTTGCGCACTGTATGTCAAGTCATTATAGATGGAGTAACAGCCTTTGCTCATTTGATAAAAGGCTAATTCTCGATTATCATGTATACATAATTTTTGCGGTATTCGTGAGGGATATCCTTTATGTATTCTTTATTGTTTAAAACAATTAGTGCCCTTGAAAATCCCTTCAGCACCATTTCTTTTCCTTCTTTATAACTTGTTACATATGTATAATTTGTTCCTAAATCTGGCAAATTAGATCTAGTTTTTTTTGTTCTATTAATTCTTCGATAAGCATCAAATATTGAAATATCACCAGCGTGCAATTTTTGCGTTACTTTTTCAGGAGCTTTCTCAATCACACTTATGTACCTTGTTGCTGTAGCTCTGGAAACACCTGCCAACTTTGCAATTTCCTGAGCTGTATCAATATGCTCGTCAACTTCAATTTCTCTCCCTCCCTTCGAAAGATTTTCTCTAGCCTTTTCTTCAATAGTGTCCTTGGATAACAACGCCAGTTGAAGCTTTTGTACTGGAGATAAATTCCTTCGCTGCACTTGATGTTTCACCATCCACAGTTTCATATCGTTTATGCTCTCAAATGGCTCTGTAATAGGCTCACTTTTTAATGAATCACCAGTTATTTTTAATTCAATTGCTACCTGTAATCTTGTGTGACCTTCCAACACGAGTTTTTCCCCACCACGTAATTCACAATAAAGTATGGGATCATGCATGCCATTTGTCTTTATATCATCCCTGAGCTGAAAGTATAAATCCTCTTCCATCTGGGAAAGATAATCCTTAAATTCCTTAATGGTTATCAACCCATCATAATAATCCACAACTTGATATTCATTATCAAATAATGTGATGGTTTCTTTTGTTTGATCTGTGCTCATGGTGTTTTGGTTTTTAAGTTAACTCTCAAATATAATTAAATAATTAATCCTTAGCACTTTATTTTTTTAAAAATATTTAATTCCAATATGATTATTACTGATTTGTCCAATGGCAGGCTGGATGAAATAAAAGCCTTTGCCACTACCCATGGTCTGACAGAAAGCTTTGAAAAGACTTTCGCCAGACTTGAACGACACTCCCAGAATGGCTTTGATGTCAACCTCTACAGCGATTTTGCTCCTCTCTCCCTCTACTTTGAAATCACCAGGGATGAACAGTTTGTCCTGAATGGTGGTGTTATTTTTCATGGTTCCCATGATGGGTACGGCAATGGTGGGACTCCTACGTTCTCCGTCAGCCTGGAAGCTGAAAGAAAAGCAGGTTGGTCCATTCACACCTGAGGGTTTATGGTAAAATAAATTTTTGCTACGCCCGGGAACTTAAAACAAAACGTTATTATGAATAAACAGGAATTCATTTCTCCCTGTATGGTGAAAAATCTATGGCCACAGAAGGAAGAACCCTGCCTCAATGTTTCAGAAATTGAAATCATGTATTCTCCTCCTGTCAAGCCTTCTCAGAGAATTTGCATCAATGGCTCCGCCGATGCCGAAAAACTCTTGCGAAAGATATGGGCCATACCTCTTGACCTGAGGGAATGCTTTTATGCCTTGTTTCTCAACCGCGCTAACAAAGTACTTGGTTACTTCCTGGTGTCAATTGGAGGGTTGAGCGGCACTGTGGCTGATGTACGCACCATCT
>JAKPTX010000049.1 GCA_029570835.1 Bacteroidota bacterium | reverse complement strand
ACTATGGAATTCAGGGTGGTTTCGGGTTTGAAATAATGAACTTTCAGCTTCAAATTTCACGGTTCCGCTCGTTCAGGTCAATCGACAGAACAACCACCATCATGCCCTACGGCATGATGTGGACGTTGGGACTGCGGTTTTGAAAAACCTACCCACACAGGCCTTGTATTGGCTACGCCGAGCGAGGAATTTACACCCATGTACTACAAAAAAGTTTACAAAAAAAATAAATCACCGTTTGATAATTTTAAAAATATATTTTTAATTTTACAATAAATATAGTACACCTACATGAAGCCAAAAAGTGTACAGTATATTCCATTTTGGGTTTATATATCCACCTTTTAGGCGGGGAAAGTTGTATATGTAAACGAGTTGGGGGTAAGCTGTAAAAATGATAACGACAATGGTAAATATGCTGCGAAAGTAAAAAAAGAAATGAGAAAACCCACCGCGCAGCTAGACATATTTGGCAACCCCAACGCACAGTCAACTGCTTCTCAACCAAAAAAGCCTTCATTTTGCCTATCTATTCAAGCCTACCTGACTCCTTAGTTCCTTGGCAAGAATTATGGAAAACAGAAAGTTTAACGACTTGAAAAATGTATTTTTGAAACTTGAATTTAGGTCTTAAAAATCAGTGTGCAGACAATGAATAGCGAAATATTGTTGTACCTATCGGATGACGGGCAGATAAAAATTCAGGTTCGTCTGGAGAATGAAACCGTTTGGCTCACACAGGCCGAAATGATGGAATTGTTTCAAACCACCAAGCAAAATATCAGCCTTCACATAAAAAATATTTTTGAAGAAGGCGAATTGGATGAAAATTCAGTTGTCAAGGAATACTTGACAACTGCCGCAGACGGCAAAAACTACCGTACAAAACATTACAACTTAGATGTAATTATATCCGTAGGTTACAGGGTAAAATCGCTTCGTGGCACTCAATTTCGGATATGGGCAACCGAACGTTTGCGCGAATACCTCATTAAGGGCTTCACCATGAATGATGACTTGCTGAAGCAAGGCGGAGGCTATTTTGAAGAATTGCTGGAACGCATTCGGGATATTCGCTCTTCAGAAAAAGTATTTTACCGGAAAGTGCTTGAGATTTATGCCACCAGTATCGATTACGACCCAAGAGCCGAAATAACTCAACTTTTTTTCCAAACAGTTCAAAACAAGCTGCACTGGGCGGCACATGGCCACACAGCTGCTGAAATAGTTTTTCAAAGGGCAAATGCCCAATTGCCCTTTATGGGCTTAACGACATTTAAGGGGGAAAAACCGACTAAACAGGAAATAGGTGTTGCCAAAAACTATCTCTCCGAAGAGGAATTAGCCGTATTGAACCGCTTGGTTTCCGCATATTTGGATATAGCGGAAATTAATGCCATGCAGCGCAAGCCCATGTATATGAAAGATTGGATTGAAGTTTTGGACGGGTTTATCAAAATGAGCCGACAAGATGTATTGACCCATGCAGGGAAAATTTCAGCAGAGATAGCTCAGCGCAAAGCATTGGCAGAATATGAGACTTACAAAAGCAAATCGGACGATGAGCTATCGGAAGTTGAAAAGCAATTCATAGCAAGTATTGAACAAGCCGATAAGAAATTGCAAGCATTAAAATCCAACAGTACTAAAAAGGAAGAATAATGACATTTTTATACGAAATATTGGTTGTAGTTTACATATGCATTGCTTTTAACATTTGATATTTTTCTCCAATTGTTCGGTATCGTATAAGGCTCAAGAGGTCAACTGTTGAGAACTTTACGACTTCTTCTATAGGTCGAAGTGAACTTTTGACAGGTTGCTGTACTCTGTACCAGTTCAAATAGTTTTGAAGGTATTTTGTGGATACGCCCCAAAACGTTGAGTCAATCCACTTCTTCACTCGATTATACCATGGATAATTTATAATATTATACTATATTTGTGTACATACAACTTTTGTCGTACTGATACCTTTCAAAATGGGTGTATCTATACGACGATATAGTATAGATAAGTAAGTTGGGCGGCATAAATAAAGACACAAAGCATGAAACATAAAACATTGACACTTTTATTTTTTATACTACTAATTGGTTGTAATAATCAGAAAGAATCACAATCTGATTTAAGTAATAAAACTGATTTGAATTCTTCACTTCCTGAAGAACTAACTAGGTTTTCTAGGATTTTAACTAACAATGAGATAGAATTATATATAAAAAAAGTAGGTGGACTTCAAGATACCGCTTTGATTGTTAAGCGTCTTTATCCTTATGACGACTCCTTGCAAAATACCTTTTATGCTATTCTAATCATAAGGGATGTTTATGGATTTCCAAATCAGAACTTTGAGCATAATACAAATATTTACTTTTATAGAAATGATAATAATTACTGGCATGAAATAAGTTCTTATAAAGGGCTAAAAACAGAATTTGATTTTGAATTTGAATATAAGTTTAGAGTATTTGGAGCTGGGCAAGGATTAAGTTTTGTTCTGAAAGCCGATAGAGATGGACAATCATACATTTTTATAGGTAACAAATTGAAGAATATATTTAAAAAAATTGATGGAACTTTTTATTATGTGGACAAAAGTGATTTTGTAGGTATTGTTTCATCGAAGGATACAGTACCATGGAGAGAAAATAATTTGCCAATGCAATATAAAGTCTATGAAGAATACTATTTGGTAAATCCTGACTCAATTAGTTTTGACCATGGAATATATAATTCAATTCATGATAACTACTTGGTGCGGGAATGGGTTGATTTTAAGGGAAGAAATGATAAAAAAAGAATATCTAAAGACAGTATTGATATTAACGAATTAAAAGAAGCAGGATTTTTATTAAATAGATGGAAATAATTACGCCGCCCAACAGGTGGTATAGCCTACTGGGGCTGATGATGCATATACGAAAATTTTTAGTATATTAGTATGTTTTTAACGGCGGATAACGCCAATGGCGGTTAACTCCCCAGCGTAAGCAACCGACAGCCGCTAGCATTTACACCATAAATCAACATGAGAGTAATTTGTTTACTATTTTTGGGTTTACTTACTGTTGCACGATTAGCTGCACAAGCAGCCAGTAACCGGGCGATGTTTAATGAGTCGAATAGATTTAATTCTGCCTATTAAAATCGGAAAACTATGCGCATAGCTCAAATCCGGCTGCTTGCAGCATTAATGCTCATTACAACCAGTGTGCTACACACCGGTTGCTCTACCAATACACGCAGTTCAGAAGAAATTACCATTGGAGTTGAAGAGCTTTGCTCAAAGGATGGTAAATCGCTTATTATCACCCACCCAACCGTTAGCACCATCAAAACATTCGACAAGCTGGTGAAAAACGGCCTCCTTGTACTGCCAAACAGAACAAGAATTGTTGGAATTTACCACAGTGGAGAAAATTACGATTATGCCCTCTCGCAGCAGTACATTGCTGAGAACGCCATTGACTACTTTTATCTTCTGCCCATAAAACCCGAAATCACACCGGACAGCATATTTCACCGT
>JAKPTX010000034.1 GCA_029570835.1 Bacteroidota bacterium | reverse complement strand
ATCCTGCATGATGGTTTTCCAGTAATTCAACAGGGTCTGGTAGATGTCAAATTTATCAAGAAGCGGAATCTCAGAGAACTTAATTAAAAGGTCTTCCGACAAGTACCAGATGGTTTCTTTGGGTTTAACACCTGCTTCAATCTGTTTAAGATACGGAACATGCTTCTCACGCCATGATGCAATAACCGCATCAACCTTCGAAGAATAGGTTTTGAAATCGGGATGCTCAACAATGGTTTTCTTCAACATCGCAGGTTCAACCAGCAGGTTATAGAACCCGCTACGTGCAGCATGCCTGAAAAGAGTTTGTTTCAACGTTGGAAATGCATCCCAGTATTTGTTTAATTTATTCACATCCTTTTCGGGGATACCCCCCAGAAGATGTGCTTCAATGTTGTGGATATCTTCCTCTTCTTCATCCTGAGTGTTAATATACCGTGGAATGTTCAGGTTAAAATCGTTTTTCGGGTCGCTTATTTCACTTAAAAGAACCATTCGGCTGTATTGAGGTACTTCTAACTGATTATTGAATACATCAACGATTTTATGAATATCCTGTTCCCTCAGCCGGTTCTTGTTGCCGTCTTTCATAAATTCTTTACTGGCATCAATCATGAAAATACCGGTACGGTTACCTGCATTCTCTTTATCGAGCACGATAATGCATGCCGGTATACCAGTGCCATAAAACAAGTTAGTTGGTAATCCGATAATCCCTTTGACATAACCACGTTTAATGATGTTTCTGCGAATCTGACCCTCTGCACCACCCCGGAACAAAACCCCGTGAGGCAGGATGATTGCCCCCTTCCCGGTGCTTTTAAGCGACTTTAACATGTGAAGGAGAAAAGCATAGTCACCATTCTTCTTTGGCGGGATTCCGTCTTCAAACCTGCCGAATTCATCATTGGCAGGGTCAAATCCGTTGCTCCATGCTTTGGTGCTGAATGGCGGATTGGCAACACAGAAATCAAAGGTTTTAAGTTTGCCGTCCGGGTTTTTGAAATGCGGTTTTGACAGGGTGTTATCCTGCCAGATTACGGCTGAAGGGTTATCGTGGAGAATCATGTTCATCTTTGCCAAAGCGGCTGTTGCATTATCCATCTCCTGTCCATAGATGGTTACGCCACGCTCGCTTTCATCTGCTGCCTTCAGAAGCAGTGACCCGCTCCCGCAGGTCATGTCATAAATTGTCTGGTCCTGGCTTCTTGCTTTGCTAATGCCGATGACCTTTGCCATAACCCTTGAAACCTCTGCCGGAGTATAGAACTGTCCCTTGCTTTTACCGGATTCAGTGGCAAAATTGCGCATAAGGTATTCATAGGCATCGCCCAGAAGGTCATCGCCATCTGCCCTGTTTTTACTGAAATTCAGGCTGGGGTGTTCAAAAATACCGATAAGGTTTGACAGACGGTCTTGCTTTTCTTTTCCTTTTCCGAGTTTGTCGTCATCGTCAAAATCAGCAACATCAATTACACCTTTCAACTCATTTACTTCGGCAAGATTTGCAATGATTGTGTTAATACCTTCACCGATATCCTTGCTGCCCTTCAGAGCGACCATATCCCTGAAACTGCCACCCTTTGGTATCTCAATCAGAGCATCTTCCTTTCCTTCATACCGGTCGGAAACATATTTCATGAACAGCAAAACCAGCACATAATCTTTGTATTGGGAAGCGTCCATGCCACCACGCAGTTCATCGCAACTTTTCCACAATGAAGAATAGAGTTCACTTTTTTTAATTGCCATATGTAATTGATTATGTTTTAATTATTTGCCAAGCACGTAAACATGTAATGATTTGATTCAATATCATCAACTACATGATTTACACGGGTATTGTCCCATATTTCGCCATTTTTTAATAAAGTACTCACAAATTTAATAGTAATATTTTACTTTTCTTAGGTAATTTGTTATTATATTTGAAGTAAAATATTACTTCAATGTCAGTTGAATTAAAACAAAACTTATCCGCCATTCTCAGGGCACTTGAAGAGAGGGGGATGAAGACAACCAACATTGCAAAATCAATGGGATATACGACAACATCCCAATTGCATAGTATAATAGATGGAGATAGTCTTGTTTCCACCAAAGCAATCATCAGCATGATTGAAAACTTAAACGTCAATCCCAACTACCTGTTTCTTGGCAAGGGTGCAATGTTTTTAACTGATGAAGATGAAATAGAAGAACTCCGGAAGAAGGTTCATGAATTGGAGCATAACCACAGCGAAGCGGTAAAGACTGTTTTTGCTTTAAATGAAATTATTCAGAAGCTCGAAAAAAGAAACGCTGATTTAATAGACTTGACCAGCGCAGCAATAAAATATCACAAAGGACAAAAGCAGGACGAAACTGAAAACACAACAGACAACAGTTTTATTGATAATCGCCAAGAACTTATGAAAAAACTCAATATGACAGGTGTAGATGATATTTTAAAGCAAGGAGCAAAAGAAGAAGAGATTCTACATTCACAAAAGAAGTCAAAAAAGTAAATTGTTACTTAAAATGGGATTACACAGGCTTAAAAAGTAAATAATTACTTTGGATATTTGTCCCATTCGTCCCAATATTTGTCCCACAACAAAAAAACCCCATTGATAATCAAGGGGTTTTAGTGGGGTTGAGGTCGGTGGCGGAAGGTAATTATTTACTTCTTTTAATTAAAATTGTTACATATCTTACTTAATTATCTCATATATAAAGTAATAATATACTTTCTTTATATAAATAATAAGTAATTTACCTGTCCCAATATGTAACATATTACTCTTTATATCGTATAAGTAAGTAAATTATTACTTAAAGCGATAAAAATATGGGACAAATCTTTAACAAACCTTTTGAGGTTAAACTGCAAAAAGAAAACGAACATTTCAGGCTTCATGTAACACATCCGAAGTTCAAAGGTAGAATCAGAAAACGACTGGGTGACCGGGACGTTCAAGATTTAGAATCCATTGCATTTAATTTAAAGTATGACCTTGGTAAACAGTTTAACGGTTCGGAAATAAATAAATCTGAAGTCGAAGCATTCATCGACAACTTTGTGTCTATGAATGTAAAGTGTACAGCATCAATCTTTGATTATCAGGAAGATTTCCTGATAAAATTGAGCGAAAAGCTTAATAAGAAAACAAAAAAGCACTTATCTAAAAGTACTTTGTCAGGTTACCGGACTTCTTTGAAATATTTCGAAGAATATATCAGGAAAAAAAGGATTCCGGCACATCCATCACAGATAACAGAATCAGTGCTGAATAATTTTTATACCTACATACCGGGTAAACATAACTACAAAGTAAAACTCCATACAAAACTGAAGGGATTCATTAAATATCTTGATGAAACAAGGAGACTACCAGTAGACCCAAGCTATAAGCTATCCAGCTTTACTGAAGAATATGACAACCAATGCCCGGAAGATGATGATATTGCTTTGCCGGTTGATACTGTATTTAAATTGTTTGAACTCCGGAAAAAGCTTCAAACTGGTGAAGTCCAGATTCAAAAATTCGCAAAATCAGATAAAATTTCAGTTGGATTACAAGACCATCTTTTCAATATGAAAAAAGAAAACCTGATAAAGTGTCTGGACTGTTTTCTTTTTATGATAAGTACCGGACAATATTTTGCTGATATTAAAAAGTCCGTTCTTTACTTTTCGCAGAATGACAATTTAACACATGTAAGATACAGAAGGGCAAAAAATGGAAGTCTCTGTAAAACAATCCCTATAAATAATGATGACATTTTTATTGGCGAAGAGATTATAAAGCAATACAACATAAAAAATGGCACTAATTTCCCAATTAAACTGTCTTTAACTCATTTTGATAAACATCTTGGACGAATAAGCCTTCTTGCCAATATTGGCTTTAAAATCACAAATAAAATGGCAAGAAAGACATTCGCATCTTATCTATACTTTAATGCAAAACTTCCAATTCAATATCTGCAAATTCTGTTAGGGCATAAGGATGTAAAAGACACAGCGCATTACCTGAGAATTGATGACGATGATATAGCAAATGAAGTAATGAAATGGATGTCCAATAGAACCAACCATTTATTACATCCTTAACTGTCCATCTTATTTCTTTATTGAGGCATTTGTTTGAAAATGTTTAAAAATTTTTTCCAAAAATTTTAAGCCAAGTCAAATGGTTGAGTTTCGGATTCTACCCGGATTTCGAATTAAACAGTATTTATTTAATAGAGAAATAATAGTCATGCTCCACCCCCGGCTATATATGCCGGTCCTGCCATACCCCAAAGGACAGGGGGGATATATGGTGGTAGTGCCTAATATACAATTAGTTATAAATATACTATGAATGCCGATTCAAACAAAATATCAACACCAACAAGTATCCACGAGCTTGTGGAAGAAATGGAAAAACATCCAGACCTGTATCAACATCTTCAAATATTCCTCAGACGTGAAAGCAATACTGGCATTTCGGAGTTCGGAGAGCAGTATCTGGCTGTGTCGCCAAGCGGATTCGAATTATATAAAATCGAATCTGTAGATTACCAGAATGGGAGAATCATTATCTCGTTAACAAATGTTTCAACAAACGAGAATGTTATTCATTCTGTTGACATTAATTATGAGCAGCCAAGCTGCTTATTTGTTCGCTGGCAGGATATTAAGAGCATGGTGTTCAGTGAATGTATAAAAAGCAACATAAATGATGGAGATTTACTCGAATTAATTGGATAATCTATGGGAACTAACGCAAAAAATACCGTTGGATTGAAGCTAATACAATTAGCATCTGACACTTACGCAATTCAACACCAATGCCTACTATCTCCAATGAAAACTGTAAAAATTGGAGACCCTATGCTCATAATATATCCTGATACTATTGACCCCCTGATTTATCCGGCAAGATTACTGGAATTATGGCAAGATGGTGACGTTCTTTACTTGAAATTATGGAATTTTCACAAAGGGAAATGGGAACTTTACGCACAAGATTTAACTACTGAAGATTGCCTTTTTTCATTTATATCGTTACCATTTATTGACAAGTTGGGAAAGGTAATGAATTATGAAAACATCAATGAATCAAATACATTGAATAAACAGAACCGGAGCAACCAAGGACATTCTTTGATAGCCAATGACAGCTTAACCGACAAACCAGAACTGCCATCACCATTTTACAACAGTTCTGGAAAGATGGTAATGAAATATATTTCTCCATCAGAAATTATACTTGACCTACCTATCATTAATACCCGGAATAAAAGACTGAAATTAAATATGTCATACCTCAAAACCGAAAGGAAACTATCTGGTAATGATTTAACTGCCGTCCGATTATTGAATTTTGACATATCTGACGGTATTATTCAACTCAAGCTTCAGGAATTGAAAAACAAACAGGTATACACGATTGACTGGAATATGGATTATACAGGAAGTTATTGGTTATGGAGTTTAAGTGACCTCGAAACAATTTTGAGGATATCTCCATTCCGGGGGAGAAATTATATGTCCAAACAGACTAATGACGACAATAATACAGGGACATATACTTCAGTGGGTCTGAATTTTATGTAATCATGGTGTTCTTCGTCCCAAATGAAACCGGGTCTCACAAGTGTATACTTGTTTGGAGATGCAATTGATTTTACATAACAATAACCCCAAGGAGATTTATAAATAATGTTACCTATCCCAGCATAGTTATCAAATTTCTTATCAATAAGCTGGATAATGCCTTTTCGAAATGCGGGAACAATTATCCGAAAAAACCTTTCAATATTTTCATTTAATCCAACTGCTCTTTGTTTAAGTTCAGTAATCCTGTGCCTTACTTCTGATTTAAATTCTTTGTATTTGTTAACGTCAGCCACCGTATCTTTCCAACCAAGGTAATGCATAGCATTTAACACCAAGGAATAATAGTATGGAAGTTCTTTTTCCTGCCAATTATTATTGAGTAAGCAAACCAAAGAATTAATCAGAGCATCGTGTCGCAATTGTTCTACCTTCATTTTTGTATATTCAAACTCATATTGTTTGAATCCTGCTTGAGCTAACAATAGAAATTCCCCAATTATATTCAGGCAACACCCCTTTACATTATCATTATTATGATTATTTGTAAATGGTAGGTAACTGAAGAAAAGTTGTTGATTGTGTTCATTGTACTTCTCTGTTTTACCGCCATATTCGAGCATCAACTCAAGAAAAATCAAATATCTTGTTAAGTCTGTTAATGTCAATGCATAATTTTTGATTGGGGATTTCCCATAAAGAATATTATGCTGATAATTAAATAGATTATTAATGTAGTTCAATAATTTTCGTCTTTCAGAACCAAGCGTATAGTGCGATTGATAATGAACAATTTTAACCTCATTTGCTTCATTTCCGCTTATGCTACCTATATCAGTTTCTTGTTCATCCCCTCTAATATCAGTTTGATTATCACTTGTAATCCCTCTATTTTGAATAAACCTCAAAACATCCAGAATCCGAAGTGTCGGTGATGTGAGTAAAAGTGACTTTTCAAAATTTGTATGTAATATTGGTTTGTATGTGGAAAGGTCATATAACTGTTCAGGTTCTTTTCTGTCTTCATGTTCCCTTGTCTTAGTAGATGTGACTTGAATATTAATGCCGCTATCATCCTTTTCCGATTCATCAATTATTGCAAAATGCAATAAATCAAGGATTTTACTCAAATCACCATTTTGAATTTCACTGTACAATCTTTCGATTTCTTCAGTCTGAGGATTAGGATGTGTTTTTGCAAGAAGAAAATAATCTGAAACTATGAGCTTATTTGAAATGAAGTTCCCATTAATATCTGCAAGCTGCACGTACTGATATCCTGAAATGTCCGAGGTTAAGCTTAATTTAATTTCATGCTCATAAGTCGGAATTATCTCCTGATGGGCAAGTTTATTACTGCCATCAAAAAATATTATCTGAAACTCGCCAGAGAAGCTTCCTGATGAAAAGAGAATCAACTCGTGATATAAATATTCTGCCGATAATAGCTGCACTGAAAACCTGTTATTTTTAATGATTGTTTCATATATAGGTGAATCTGATTTTGATGAGAAGTCTGCCAGTTTCTTCTTTTTCGCTGGTAATAATTTAATCCCCAGTTCATCAAGTAATTGTCTTTCCTCTGCCTTTATTAAAAGAGAGACTTCTGTATTTGATTTATTTGCACCAGCTAAACCCAATCCTTCTGGGGTAACATTCGCACTCCCAAGTAAACAGAATTCTTTGCCATCCTCTACTTTGAAGTGAATTATTTTCCCATGTAATTTTGATTTGAAGTTTTCAGACCTTGAGTATTGTGTTCTACTGATGCCAACATCATCCCAATCATATACTATAAAATTTTCTTTCAAATCCATAGATGCGGGGATTAATCCGCTCTCATCCAATACTATATTAATTTTTGCATTCGGGAACAATAAACTTAATTCATTTATAGCTGAACCTTTTGCATCATAGAAGGGTGAAATCGTTGTAATCTCAATTACATTTTGATTTTGTAGATGTTCTGAAAGTCCCGACCAAATTGATGATTCATCTGAGTTGAATAAGAATGATATTTCTTCTTTTTGAGCAGTCTTACAGAATTGGTGCGAATTTATGCTGGGCAATTCATTCAACCATTTCGCATGTTCAATTATCCACCTTGTGGTTTTTTCATTGGTCTGTCCCAGAGTTTTGGAAGTCAAGGTTGAAATATAATTCCAAGCTTTTGAAAACACTTGTGAATTGTCCGGGAAACGGATGTCAAAATGAAATGCTGCCCAAATTTCATCATTATTACCATTGCCTGAGTTTGTTAAGTTCCCAGACCCGACAATAAATAATCCTTCGTTCTCCCCAAACAGCATCCAAATCTTTGGATGAAATATTGATTGTTGAAAGAAGGGATAAAGTGAATACCCCGGAGTAAGTTTCATCTCTTCTCCGGTCGATTGTTTCATCAGTTCGGAATAATAATGTCCATCAATGAAAACATTTATATTTCTTACACCACAAGAACGCAACCATTTCATGACTTTCATTTCAAAGAAATAAAAGTCAAAGCTGAATGTGGTTAGAATGCAAGAATGGTATCGTCTTCCGCCAATTAATGTCAATATGTTTTCACGATGCAGACTCATTAATCTGGTATAAGTTCTCGGTATAACTGGGTTAACATTTGATTTCCATCAATTATCTGCAAATCATACATAATATTCTGTAAAGCAACCATCCTTGGTGAGGTATTCCTTGGTGGAAAAATGTCTATGAAACGCATGTATTGTTCTTCAATTATGAATTTATGAGTAGCCTGTGTCCCATTGCCCATTTTTCTTATGGCTACCATCTGATGCCGATATACTATATGCCTTAAAATGAATTGTTCGATGAAATCATGTAATTTCTGGTCTCTTGCTTCATGTATGGTCAAAATACCATCAACCATATTTCCATCTCTTATGATTTGCTTTCTGCTCATAAACTCTTTTAATGGATGAAGCTGTTCTTTGTTATTTACATAAAGTTGCATTAAAAGCAGAAACCCATTAATTGCAGCAGCAACAGGACTATCGGATGCACGGGTTGTAATGGAGTGCTTAATTTTTTCTTCAAATTCACCCACTGAAATCTTTGACAATATATTTGCAAGTAAAGTACTGTCAGAGGAAATATCCGAAAATTCCCGCAGTATTTCTTGGGTTATGCTGTTTGATAAATTTTTCAAGAAACTTGGCAAATATTGGTCTTGTTGTGTTTTATAAAGGCTCTGTAAAACTGCCCAAAAGATTGCGCCACAGGCATATTGCCAATATTCATTTAGCTGATAGCAATACCAACCGATATTGGTTTCGGTTGCTGATTCAGACCCCTTACCTAATTTGTTTCTATAACATTCCAGAAGGAACTTGTACCACTCATATTTATTCTCATTTTTTTCTGTTAAATCAATAATTGATTCAATTGTATTTTTCCTATTGTATGTAAAAAGTTCCTCGATTTCTTGACTTGGTTCATCCTTATCCAGAAGCATTTCAGCATACAGTTTCCATTCGTCAGTATCCGAATTGATTACGTCAATTGCAAAATATTCAAGCAACTTTGGTATATCTGAACGATAAAGTCTTCCGGTTTTAATATTAGTGTAAAATAAATCTTTGATTTCTGAGGACAAAGAACTATTAAAGGCTTCAGCCAATTGCTGTCCTGACACTTTCTGCCTTGGGTGTGGTAGACTAATATTATAAATAATATCACCTTCCTCATTTATGGCAGTAATGATGAGTGCCAAAGTTTGCATTGCTCCGGAATAATATTGACCAAAAGCACCGGAAGGATATTTCCAATACACAGGTTTTAACGGGTCGTCTCTATCAGCTCCTTCAGCTAAGTCAAAAAAATCTTCTTTGATTGAACTGATTAAATTGACTGCAAAATTACTTCCGGTAATTTGCTGTACTTCTTTACGTTGGCTTTGCATCATTAATGCAATCATTAATTCCGCTCTACGAATAAACCTGTACTGTTCTGTTGAATTACCTTTCTTTTCCTTTTTAAAATAGAAATCTAAAAGCCAACAGTAAAATCCATAGTACCGAAGTCGATTGGTCAAGTTTGAAATACCCGGTAATAATGAAGCATAAGTTGCTTCCGATGTAGTTTGAAGTCCGAGAGGGTCAAGACCCATTATCAGGTTTATGGATGTTCCCCAGAATGGAAACATTGACTTGCCTTTTTGCAGTACTGCCATTTCTTGTAACAATTACGTTTATTGCCATGGAATCTAAGGCACAGTATTTCAAATGTAATTAATTTGATTACTACTAAAAAATCAAATTTGTGATTTCATGGTAATTTCTGCCTGAAACTAATAATCCTTTTAAAAGAAGACGAAAAACATCCATTCAATATCTACCCAGAAATGTCTGATGATGATTATCCGACACTTTAATCTAACATTCAAAAACGGCTATGACCAGAAGTATCAATCTTTTATTGGCACAGATTACGAAGCATTTGAATTTGTAATTTGCTGAAATAACTTAAAGTATTCAATAAATTTACAGTAAAAAAAGAATGGAAGGATTATTACATATCATCTTTAAAGAATCAACCAATACTTTTCTGGAAGAGGAAGTTGATAATATATTAAATGATGTCGCTGAACGCAATTTATGCGGAAGACTTGCAATTTATATAACCGAAAAATTAGATGAACATGGCATAAAAGGTTATTATGCAGACCCTGAATATAATCGCAAACAAAATGGAAGAGTGAAGACCATTTTGGACGATGAAATGAATGTAGTCACGATTCAGTGCGACCTTATCGTTCACAGTAGGGGAAACAACATCCAACAGGATAATTTAATTGCCATTGAAATGAAAAAATCAAACAGACCAGACGAGGAAAAGGAAAGTGATAGGAAGAGATTAAGAGCTTTGACAAAATCCAGTTATGATGATGTCTGGTCTTATGATGGGATTGCTTTGCCAGAACACGTATGCGGTTACATTATGGGGGTCTATATGGAATTAGACATAATCGAAAGGGAATGCCTTTTTGAGTATTATAGAAAAGGAAAAAAAGTGAAAGAACGAATAAAATCATTTTAAAGTCCAATTGACAGTCATAGTGTTTTCGCAATTCGACTGGTTAATGGTGTGAAAAAAAGTACTTTTCAATGTAGATTTTGTTGCCCCAACAATTTTCAACCATTAAAAAAACGGTCGATTATTTGATGCCAAAATAACAGGGGGGGATAACAGGATATCGAAGCCAAAAAAGTAAGACCGTTTTATTTGGGGGAGGATTTTCTTATAGCAGTCAGAAAGGCTTTAAATCTCAATTAAATGCTTGTTGGTAATAAAATAAATGTATAATACCTTTAAGGTTTCTTATAGCTGTCTGCAATGTCAACGGATTTTCATAGCAAGGAGTTTGACGATGGTACTCGTATTAAGCTTGAAATACTTCGAGAGTATTTGAAACAATGGCTGCCTGTTTTCTTAGCAGGAGAGAAGACATACTGGAAGAAAATATTTATCTATGATTTTTTTGCAGGTGAGGGTTCGGACTCTATTGGAAATTATGGAAGTCCACGAATAATTCTTGAACAGCTTAAAAATTATTGCCGTAATATCATTGAGAAGCGTATTGAAGTAAAGGTGGTGTTTAATGAATTCAAGAAAACGAAAGTACAAAAGCTTAAAACTCAATGTGACCAACAATTATTCAATTGCATGTCGGAAGAAGAATCCGGGAAATATTGTCCGAATAAAACAGAAACCAACAAATGCACATTTGAATTATTAATAGAGAATCAAGACTTTAATGACTTCTTTGAACAGATATTTCCGCAAATGCTTCGGATAAAAGAAGCACCAAGATTTATGTTTTTAGACCAATATGGAATAAGACATATAACCGAGGATGTTTTGCATAAATTATCCCAACTCGAACGGACGGATTTTATCTTTTTTACATCATCGTCATTCGCAAGAAGATTTATTGAAAACGAGGAATTTAAGAAATATCTTAATCTGACCCGAAAAGATTTTTCAGAAGATAAACCATATCACTGCCACCGTGTTATTTTTGAATATTACAAGTCATTACTCAGACCTCAGGATAATCTTTTCTTAGCTCCGTTTTCTATAAAGAAAAATAGTAATATTTACGGGATTATTTTCGGAACACATCATACACTTGGAATGGAAAAGTTCCTCAATATTTGTTGGAAAATAAATAAAATGACTGGCGATGCAAATTTCGATATTGACGATGAAAGAATTAATCCAAATGAACCGAAGCTCTTTGAAGAATTTAATATTCCCAGTAAAATCCAACTGTTTGAAAATGATTTAAAAGAAAGGATTCAAAAGGGGGAATTGAATTCCAATACGGAAATATATAGATACTCTTTAGATTCAGGATTCTTACCAAAACACGCAAATAATGTTATAAAGGAATTAAAATCTCAAGGAATAATACAAAAGACATTTAAGACTGTCGCTCAGGATGTACATAAGATAGCTTCACCATCCTTTATTAATCAATAAGATGGCAAAAACGAAAATTGAATGGACTCAGGATTCTTGGAATCCAACAACAGGCTGTGATAAAATATCTTCCGGTTGCTTAAATTGTTATGCTGAAAGAATGTCATTTCGTCTTCAAAAAATGGGAAGTCCCAAATATGCCGATGGATTCAATTTAAGAACCCATTCAAATGCACTTCTTGAACCGTATAAATGGAAAAAATCCCGGATGGTGTTTGTGAACTCCATGAGCGATTTGTTTCACGAGAATGTACCTTTCGAGTTCATTGAAGCTGTTTTTAAAGTTATGAATGAAAATCCATCGCATATTTTCCAGATATTGACAAAAAGAGGCTACATACTTGAGAAGTACAGTCAGAAGTTATCATGGTCAAAGAACATATGGATGGGCGTTACCGTAGAGGACAGGAGTACTATCGCCAGAATAGACGCTCTACGCAACACTGGTGCGTATATTAAATTTCTTTCTTGTGAACCATTGCTCTCAGATTTAGAGCAAATCGATTTAAGAAGCATAGACTGGGTTATTGTTGGGGGTGAGTCTGGCTCAAATGCACGACCAATGTCAGAGTCTTGGGTTCAGAACATTTTAAAACAATGCAAAGATGCGAATGTACCATTCTTCTTTAAACAATGGGGTGGCTTCAATAAAAAGAAGAATGGGAAATTATTAAATGGAAGAACATACCAAGAAATGCCTCATGTTAAGTAGTTTCCAATATTCTTAAATTTTCCGGAGTTTTTATCAGAGTTTTGCCGTTTCAAAGCTTCTCTAAGAATATAGCCTGATTTCTTCCTTTTTTTGGTGTCCTTACTTCCCTTTGGTCGTCCGGGACGTTTACCCTGCATCTTTGCCCTGCGAAGACCTTCGATTGTCCGTTCCCGGATGAGTTCCCGCTCAAATTCCGCAAACGCAGATAGTATTGCAAAATGAAGTTTGCCTGTAGCCGAATTGAAATCAAGATTGTCCGAAACACTTATGAACCCAATTCCTTTGTCCAATAGCTCCTTTGCACCCAGTATAAGTTCAGTTGAAGACCTTGCGAATCGGTCTAAACGATAGACAATTACAGCGTCATATTCATGATTACGTAACCGCTCCATAAGTGCCTGTTTTACCGGGCGAGTTTTTCGGGTGCTTTCCTCTTCTTCATAGATATCGTAAGTGAGTTTGTGCTTGGTTGCATATTCCACCAGCCGGATGCGTTGGTTTTCTGTGGTCTGAGAGCCATTTGAAAGTGACACTCTACAATATAAGGCAACATGTTTCATGGGATGTTAATTTGATATAAAGTGATACTTGAAAAAAGCAAGATACTGCTGTGGTACTTGGACGATATAAGTATGTTTGGGCAGACTTGTTTTCGAATCATACTCGATTATGACCATGTATTCGACTGGTTCTTCACCTTTATATATGAAAACCTTCTGCTGTAAAAACTTTATGTTGTCATTCATGACACAAATATATGCATAATATATTATGCATGCATAACAATTTATGCTTTTTTTTTACCTTTGATAAAAAACATTAATGGCAAAAAGGATAATAACCGAACTACCATCCGATATATCTCAAACAATGAAAGATATCGGTAAAAATGTGACCAAGCATCGGCAGAAAGTTGGAAGTAATTACAAAACATTTGCTGTGAACCATAACATTAACAACATGACTCTATGGCGAATTGAAAATGGCGAAGACTATCGTATGAGTTCCTTCTTAGAGGTCTTAAATGCCATTGGAATTTCTCCGAAAGATTTTTTTAAAAGCATCAAATGATACCTGTGGCGGGACAACACGTGGTAGTTTTTCAGGAGAAAATGATTATTTTATGGCTTATGATGCTAATTATTAAACCTTTGGATTATCGAACCTATGTCAATAGAGGGTAATAAAGGACAGAAAAGAACACATTGGATTCATTTTAGTACAAATAAATTCCAACATTACTTTACATGGTAACCAGTATTTATTGAAAATACAACTACCATGATTGATACTAAAACTATCTCTCCTGAAAATCAAAAACAGATGAAATATCTTTCTGCACTACTTCGTGAAACAAGGATAAATGCTGGATATACTCAGGAACAGGTCGCACAAGAAATAAAATTGTCAAGGAACAGTATATCAAAGATTGAAAACATGGGATTCTTTCGAATTCAACATCTTTTTCTGCTTGCAGATTTCTATGAAATCCCAGTATCTGAACTTTTTTATGGTGATTGACTGTTTCAATTTTCCGCCAATTTGGAATTGAGTCAATTTGTTTTTTATACTTACGATAATGGACAAGAGGCTTATTGTTTGTTTTGCTTGGGAGCACTGTTTATTCTAAATTTCTTTGTCGCATTTACAACATCATCAAATTCTTCCCACTTTCCTTCGAGCCATCCAGATATATATTTAGCAAATTGGTCAATTGTATACATATGAACATGTTTATTAAGCTCATCATTATTTGAGATTCTCGTGAAATATGATGTAATTATATATACAACTATAATTTCAATGAGATTGAACGAGAATTTTGAATTGTTTTTGATATCGATATTTATCCATAGGTTGTATACTTCTACCATTTTATGAACATCATTCTTTTGAATGAAATTGGAAGTGACTTCATTTTTCAATTTCCAGAAGTTCTTACCATCATTGGGTTGTGATTCAAACACTAATTCCTCTTTTGGACTGAAATCTTTTCCAATAATTGGAATATGGTTTTCTTCTGATTTGGATGATTGAGGTTTGTGTTCATTTTCATCTTCAGAATCAAGAAAAGAATATTCTTCAGAAAAAGTGACACTATTGTTTTCATTGATAGTATTATCCAAATTATTCTTATTATTAATATTATTACAGGAGCTTGTATCTTCAAGATAATCAATATCATCAACAATGTTCAATTGCGGTTTTTTGCACCCAGAATTGCAGTTATCCACAGTATTGTTTGCTGAATTCTTCGTATCAGGCTGTGGTATTTCACCATCTTCAAAATCATCCTGCGGATTTTCGCAGTTGTTCAAGTTACCAAGAGGAAACAGTTCAATGTGAGTATCTGTAAATCTTAATACCCCATTTGCCGTTAATTGATTATACAAATCCAAAATAGTCCTGTCCTTCTTATTAAGTTTGGCAGCCAAATTTTTAGTTGTAATTGTTGTTCCATTACTGTAACTGAAAAGGAGACAAACCAACCTGAATTGTGCATCATTCAAAGTAGATGTCGTAATCAACCGACTATAAATTCTCGTATAGGGGGTTGGTGGAATCGGTCTTTTTAATTTTTTACCGGAATATTTGTTAATCTTTTTCATGTTATATAGTTTTTATATGTTTCTGTTCAATACTGCTTCTGAATGCGCATACCAATCCCATTACGCTAAAATCTAACTCTGCGTTCCATTCCTTATATTCCTGATATGCTTTGGTGAAATCTTTGAATTAAAATAAGTCAGGCTTCCTTCTCGCACCAAAGGCGGGTTTTACTCCCCGCCTTTGATAAACAATATTCTTTAAAAGAACGTTTGTTCCCATTCACCCTGTTAGTTTATCGCCTCAATCCATTCTTGGGTTATATTGGTTTACAAATACTTATACGATACGATTTTAAAAATGTTACAAATACTGAAACCTTTTTTGCAGAAGTACGTTAAAAGGTTTCTTGTTTAAATCGATTTAATAACACTCCCTGTAAATCAATCACTAAGCTTAATATCGCAGAATTGCAAACCGGGAAATAATAGCAATGCCCAATTAGTATGACCATACTTCATGTGCCAGAGGGAACTGATTAAGTTCCTTCTTATACTCTCTCCACTGTGGCATCGTTTTATCCATTATAGCTACAAACCTTTCCGTATGGTTTCTTTCAAGGATGTGAACAATTTCGTGCACAATAATGTATTCGAGACACCTTTCAGGTTTCTTCGCCAGTTCCAGATTAAGCCATATTCGCTTTGCCTCCCGGTTGCATGTACCCCACTTGGTCTTCATTTTTTTTACTTCCCATTGAACATCGTCCACTCCGACTACCTTCTGCCATTTACCAATTAATGCGGGGATTTGTTCTTTAAGGCTTTTTCTGTACCAGTTGGTCATCACGTTTTCACGTTGCATGGCAGTATATCCATCTTTTACCTGCAGGTCGATGTATTTTTTATTTCGTATTCTGACCTTCGGATATCCGGTATGGTAAACCACATTCAGAATGTATCTCTGTCCTTTGAAGTAGTGACTTTCTCCGGATATGAATTTTCTTTCTGATTGTCGTTCCTGATTAATATACTTCGCCTGATTCTTTTTTATCCATGATAATTTTGAAATTGCAAAGAGTCTGACCGCTTCATCATCAACCTTCAATGGTGCAGCTATCCTGACCCTGCCTGATGGTGGATAAACAGCAAGATGAAGATTCTTGATGTCTTTTCTCACGACATCAATTTTAATATCATTGACGATAATCTGGTGCACTTTAATATTCAGGTTGGTTTTTTATGATTTCAAATATTTTCTTCAGCTTTTCCTCATCCTTTATATGCTTCTTAATCGCATACAACACTTCCTTTTCCTTTATCCTGTTGCCACGCCAGTCATCTTTTTTGGTGTAAATGACTTCATAATCCAGTACCTGCGCAAGTTCTTCATTATGGTCAAGATTGTCATAAAGTGCCCGTTTGGCTCTGGTATCAAGTGATTTCGGGTATTTTGTTTCATTCGGTCTTGTTATCTGCCGGGTCAGTTCTACAATCTTTGCAAGATATTTTTCATATTCAATGGCTTCCTGCCGTCTTTGTAATATCAATT
This sequence comes from Bacteroidota bacterium, assembly GCA_029570835.1. Lineage (GTDB taxonomy): Bacteria > Bacteroidota > Bacteroidia > Bacteroidales > WCHB1-69 > UBA5429. The sequence goes on along the minus strand of JAKPTX010000034.1, from coordinate 5,243 downwards.
CATCCAGAAGCTGTGACATGCTTTCATAATACTTCGGATTTATTGGTCTTTCATCATGGATTACTTTCCGCAGGTTATTCTCAATGGTTTCAGCAACTGCCTGTCTGTTTTTCCGGATATTGTTCGGAAGTTTGTCTAATGCTTTTTCTCCACGCTCCACGATAAGTTCCACAAGCGACATATCGTCAAATGCAGATATCACCTTACTTTCTTCAGCACTGATATATGTGTCTATCAGATGCCGCATAGCCGGTTCGTAGGCTTTTAAATCAATATAATCACCGCTTGCCAGTTTCACTTCGGCTCTGACATTCTCGTAATGCTTAACTTCGAATGCAATTCTATCAACTTCAGGTAAAGTATATCCAGCCTGTTCCATTTCATTAGCTATGGCTGCATATGCACGAACCAGATGAGAAACCTGCTTATATAGTGCCAGCCGCTTTGGCTCGTTCTTTTTAACTTCATCGTTATCCTCGGTATTTCCACCGCAGAAATACTTTATATACGCTAATGTATCTTTGGGTTGTTTAACCGGTTCACAAAGAGTTCGAATGCTTTCAAGCGCATTATCCAGTACCTCTTTTGCTTTCTGAAGACGGTCTGACAATAATCCGGCTACATCTTCCTTGTCATAACCCTCAAGTGCTCCGGATGTGTAATCTGTCACTGATGCTTCCAGACTCTTAAAAAGGTCTTTATAATCGATAATGTACCCAAAATCCTTATCATCCCCATCAAGACGATTTACCCGGCATATTGCCTGAAACAGTCCATGGTCTTGCATTTTCTTATCAATATACAGGAATGTTGCCGGTGGTGCGTCAAATCCGGTCAGGAGCTTGTCGACCACTATCAGCAGCTTCATCTGAGCCGGTTCGTTGACAAACATTTTCTTTACTTCATCTTCAAACACTTCAGGCGTTTTGCCGTTCAGCATCTTTTGATAAACTTCATATTTTTTTAGTTTATCGGTAACACTTTCTTCATCTATACTTTCACCACGGATATCAGAAATTGACGGAACATAGGATGTGACAATTGCACATTTCTTTAAACCAGAGTTCTGGAATAATTCAAAATACTTACAGGCTTCATAGATGCTTCCGGATACTAACATGGCATTGCCATGACCACTTTCCAGCCTGTCCTTGGTTTCCATATCAAGCATTATGTCTGCCACAATCTTTTCAAGCCGGGACTGGGAACTCAGAACGGTTTGCATTGTACCCCATCTCAGCTTTAACTGCATTTTTGCGTATTCAGTCAGTCGTTTGGTCTTAGCTTCAAACCATTTATCAATTTTATCCTGTGATGTAATGTTCTGGTCGACATCCCTTGCTTCATACCTTAAATCAAGAACAACCTTATCCTTAACAGCCTCATCAAATTTATAGGTGTGAATATAACTTCCGAATATTTCAATGCTCCTTTGTTTATCCACCTTCAATAAAGGAGTTCCGGTGAAACCGATGAAGATAGCATTCGGCAATATCTTTTTCATTGCTTTATGAAGCTCCCCGGACTGTGTACGGTGACACTCATCAACGTAAACATAGATATCTCCCTTGGCACTGAAGTCTTTCGGCAGAAATTTTGACAAGTCTTCAATGAATCCTTCATAATCGGCTTCTTCTTTGTTCCCGAATTTGTGAATAAGCGAACACATCAGCCATGGAAGCGAAACATTAAGCTTTTCTACCAAATCCCTTCCACTTGTTGTGCGATGAATCTGTTCATCCACACCCTTGAACACTTTTTCTATCTGTTTATCAAGCTCGTCACGGTCAGTTATAATCAGTACACGGGCATCGGGGACATTCTCCCTTATCCATTTGGTCAGCCAGACCATTATCATACTTTTGCCGCTACCCTGAGTATGCCAGATTATTCCACCTTCCCTTTCCCTGACCCTTTTTTGTGCCGCTTTAACCCCGAAATATTGATTGTGGCGACAGATTTTCTTCATACCGGCATCAAATACTATAAAGTCATGAATCAGTTCCAGAAAACGTTCTTTGCGGCACATTTGTAAAAGATGCCTGTCAAGCAGGTTTTCGACATCGCTCTCTTCCTTCCATTTCAGGAAATATTTTTCAGGTGTATTGATTACACCATAACGTAAACCTTCTGTGTCATTTCCAGCCATTATCAGTTGTACAGTGGCAAAGAACGGCATTATGAACATCGATTTCTGGTTGCCAAGATTCTGGCGGATGCTTTCAGAAACAGATACAGTGCTTCGTTTCAGTTCAAGGACTCCCAGAGCAATGCCATTGACGTACAAAACTATATCTGGTCTTTTCTTGTTTTCACCTTTGATGGAGACTTCTTCAGCAAATGCAAAATGATTTTCCAATGGATTCTTCCAGTCAATCAACCAGACAGTTTGAGTATTTTCTCCTGCACTTTCCCTGACCTTTGCTCCGTAACGCAGTATGGTATAAACGTCTTTATTGATGCTGTAAAGATTCTTGTTCTGGACATCGGCTGCTTTCCTTATTTCATTGATAGCTTTTGTTATCAGTGTATCATTGTAACCTTTTTCAACAAGGAATTTTCTGAGGTAACCTTCCTCGATATTACTGTTGCCAATCCGGTCATACCAGTTGCCCAAATACTCATAACCGAGTTTGCTTTTATCTGAAAATAAAGCGATAATGCGGTCTTGAGTTATCCGTTCTATATCACCTACGGGACTCATAATAATCTGATTTTACCAGTTAAAAGTGTCTGCATCATGGCATGTTTAGTCATTCTGTATTTAAGTAATTTTTCTTGTAAGATTTCGATTTCAGTTTCAAAGTCTGTAAGAATTCTTGCAATGGCTTTTTGTTCTTCTAAATGTGGTGGTAAGTAAACTTCAAATCTCTGGAAATTTGGCAATCTTAACGAATCAACTGTAGCTTTAACAGTATTTTTCATTGCGTGTGCATTGAAATTTTGAAGCATGAAATAATATACGTATTTAACACATATGTTCTTGTCAAAATTGCTGATTTTATAGACCCTTTGATGGTAATCAAACTTTCCATTAATATAATGGTAAATACTACCAATATTACCTTCTCCGGGAATTAATATTGCTTCACCGTCAAAGGAGTAAGAATTTATTCTTTCAACAGTTTGAGACCGAACAAAAAACGGATAAATACCGTGCTCAATTTTATCATCGTTGTTTTTCTTTCCTGTCTTAATATCAGCCATATCTCCCAGCAATTTACTTTTCCAATTTCCTTCAAATCCACTCAATCTCATTTTACCAGATAGCAATTCCTGCATAGCCCCTTGCCTGATGTTTCGTTTCTTTACAATGAGTTCTTCAAGATTTTCAATCAGTGCATCAGCATCTGAAAGGGCAGTGGCAATGGCTGTTTGTTCGGATTTGATGTGGGGAACAGCAAGCAATGTCTCTCCAAATAAAGTTTTATTAACTATTGGGACTGCTTGTTCACCAGCAATTGATTTTATTCTTGGAGAAATATAATCCAGAGCATAAAATATGAAGTCATAAGAATACTTAGAAGATGGTAATACGGCATTTATTTGTTGATTTGATGTTAATTCCTGATGTGCCATTCCAGATTTGCCGATAGTTGAACCTATACATGTAAATAGGATACTGTTTTTGGGAAATTTTCTGGAAATTGAAAATCCTTTCCTCGATAACTTTTTTTCAGTTTGTGTAATCCATTTACCTTTTCCCAAATCCGCAGGACTAACGAAGAGGAATTCATCACCATAATTAGACGGGTCATTAGTTGGTGGAGTGTTACCTGTCGCTATAACCGAAATCTCACATAATTTCTTCACTTCCCAATCAACTGGAATGACCCCAGTTTCTGATTCTTTATATTGAATGTCTGTTAATCCCATTTTATCTTATTTAGTTGGCTTTGCAGCTCCTTTAGTTTTTCAATAAGTTCAAAGAATGGAAGTGCTTAACCATAAATCATGTTTTCCTTCATTTGGTTGTAGTCGGGTTGTTTTAAACCAGATAATTGTTGTGCCGTCAGGCACATAACGTCGGTAGAAAAATCATTATTTGAAATTCTTCCGTCCCGGACGGGTCGGAACATTTTTCCCCCATTGTATATTTCTACCAACCTTCCGTCCCCGACGGGATATGATTGAACCACATTCAAAAATATCTTTTCTGCAATATCCATTAGTACTAATCAATTGCCTTGAATATGTATCTCTCTTCAAAGTCAACTTCAAATTCGTCCAGAAGCGAAGTGTACTCGGTGATGAATGATCTGCTCCTATGATGTTCTTCTTGATTCATTATATATGGAATGATCTGATCCAAATCTTTTTTACTGTAAGAAAAGGCTCCATATCCTTCCTGCCAGGAAAATTTTCCTGCAACAAACCTATTGCTGTTTATCCATTTTGATGAATCTCCTTTAATATCCTGCATAAGATCTGATAAAGACTGCGCCGGTCTCATACCAAACAGAATATGAAGATGATCCGGCATACCGTTTATGGCAAGCATTTTGTGTCCATTGTTCTGAACGATTCCTGTAATATATTGATAAAGCCTCTCTCTCCATTTTTCAGATATAAGTGAGATCCGGTTCTGCACTGAAAAAACTGCATGGATGTGGATCTGGGTATATGTGTTTGCCATATCGGGTAATTTTATCGATGTTCTTCTAATTTCCCTGTGCCGTCAGGCATAACAGGTTGGTAGAAAAGGGGTTGGAATGTCTTCTTCCGTCCCGTCCGGGACGGAACATTTTTCCCTCATTGTATGTTTCTACCAACCTTCTGTCCCTGACGGGACATTACAAGTTGTCTTATCCATTCCGGTGCAATTTTCATATCATGCTGCAGGTGATAAGGCTTCTCCTGTTTTAACAGTTCCTTTATTTTGTGTAGTTCATAATCAGTGACTTTATCCTTACCTATGGTTTTAAGTGCCTGAATGACCAACTTACTGATATCACCAATTGCATAAAGGTTTCTTGCACTTGCCCGTTTGAAGTTTATGGTTTGTTTGCCAACTTTTACTTTCCTTGGGGTGCTGTCAGTATAATAAACCACATTCATCGGCACTTGTGTGGTAAGTCCCAGCTTATACATAGCATAACTGCCGGTTGGTACGATTCTGGCTTTGTCACGTTTCCGGATGGCTTCTGCAATGTCTTCAATACCGGGCAGGACAATTCCAAGTACTTTATCTTTAACAGGACGGACATAAATACCTTTTGCAACACGATGCAATTCTCCTGATT
>JAKPTX010000031.1 GCA_029570835.1 Bacteroidota bacterium | reverse complement strand
ATCTTCAGGTAATCCTTCAACAGGAACAACAACGTCACGAAATGCTTTTGGTATTTCTTCAACCGTAGCCATAAACGTTTGTCCCGGTTTAATATACCGATTATTCAAAATAAAAGAACCATTCCCTATCTTCTTCCAACGAATAGGCTTTGGAGCAAGAGGATCCAATTCAACAAGTTCTTTTGCTTTTTCCTCTTTAAGTTCAACTTTAAGTTCAATCGGTACAATTTCTTCCAAAGGTTCTTCTACAAAACCTTCTTTTAATAGTGCTTCTTCGGTAGTTTCAGTAACTACATTTTTTCTTACTCTTGTTACCATTTTCTTATTTTTTAAAAAATCACTTGATTAGTGAAAAGCAATCAACTAAGACATATGAATAATCCCGGTACGTCCGTTGTAATCAGAACGAATCTGCGGAACCTGAATCGAAAGAACTTTGTATTTGTTGACAAAGTTTCCTTCAGTAGACCACTGAACATTGGTAAGACCCATACCACGAACAATACGAACAACATCGGTGGTTGTCTGAACCAACAGCACGTTGCTTGAAGCCAAACGGTCAATAACCTTGATAGCCTGAATACCTGCAATCTTCATAATCCTTTCACGGATCGTGGTTCCAGGAGTAGTCGCATCGTAGTCATTATCCAAACGGGTTTCAAAGTTCGTCGGAATGTACAGTACCCAAGGCCCGTAGAAATAATTGTTGATCGAAGCCTGTTTCATGGCAAGGACACTTTCAACAATCTTTACTCCAGTAGTAGCAGTATTAGCCCAATCACCATACGTGGAAAGAGTTACCAATTCACGATCAGGATAATTAACAAGGCTATAAATTGTACCACCACCAAAAGAATAGGTAGTAGAAGTAAACAACATATCTTCAAACTTCTCGGCTACACGACGGGCAGCACGTTCAGCAGAAGTAGTATCAAGGGCATTACCAAGACTACGACTTGCAGCCAACACACGGGTATTGATTTCGTAATCCACGTGAACAATAGGAATCGGCAAATAAGTCGTTCCAAAAACCGGCCTGTCACCTTTGCTACGGGAAACGCCATCCATTGTCATTTCGGCTTCCATAGCATCGGATACGGTATGCGATTCAAGAACCGTAGTACCCATTGCATTTCCAAGGTTGTAAACCAACCCACGACTAATAAGGTCATTAAATCCAGTCAAACGCTGTTCGGCAACACCAAGAATAGCGGCATCAAGTGCCTGCCATTCTTCCCGACGAAGTACGGCTTCGGTATTAACCTTAATCGTACCAAAATTTTCAGGTTTCTTAGGATCACCTCCTTTAAAAACTGATATAAAAGAACCAACTTTACCTTCCTCATCTATTGACAAAAAAGGACGCATCCGTGAAGGATTTAACTGATTGGTCTGGAATTTGACAGCAACCTCACCTTGTGCGGTTCCGTATCCGATTAAATCGACATTAGTTTCCATAAAATAATTTCCTCCAACCTTTTAGTTAATCCTTACAATAATACGACCTGAAGGGTCTTCTCCGGTAGAACCCGACATATCAACCGCTTCAACAACTTGACCAATAGGATTGGTTGTACTGACTTTAAGTTTCCCATCGCCATTACTTGCAACCCAATTCCCAATTACAGCCGTTTCTCCATCGGCCAACAGAGCGTAAACCATATCTCCGTGACCAGGAAGCCAACATTGGACTTTCTCATCAGCAGCAAAATTGACATCAATTCCACGCCCCTGAAGTTCATCTTCGAGAGCAAACATTGCAAGTGCTACACCCGTAGATGATGAATGAGGCTGTACCTTTCCGGCACTTGTCACTTCAATCAACATTCCCGGAGTAATAACACCAACTGCGGGATATTCTTCAATAACATCCGCATACTTTTTAATCTTAATGGTGTGTTTTGCCATTTTTAAAACCTCCTTTTATTAATTAATTTATTGAATAGGCAACATCAAAGGTTCAATCTTTCCTTTTTCTGTCGTAGCACCACGAAGCCCGTTCACAGAATAATCATGCATTTCACCTTTCTTAATAACTGATTTTTCCAGTTTTTGTAATGTATTTAAAGACATTACATTCAGTTCATCTTCACTCCAAGTATCTTTTTCAGTATTAGCTTGGATAGAAGCAATTAGAGCATCTTTTCTTTCCTTAAAAGTAGCAAGACCGAGATTTACTTCGGCTCTTACATTTTCAGGAAGAACATTCAGGTAATCGTCCAAACCTTTTGCATTAGTCTGAATCACTTTAACAGCATCTTCTACGGAAGGTACGGTAACATTTACCTGCATCTTTTTGGGAACAAGTTTATCTAACTTGTCTTCGGTAAGCGCTTCCAACCATTCTCTGTCAGTTTCGTCAAAATGAGTAGATTCGTGTGCAATCAGTTCGTTGACCCTTTCTTTACACGGTTCACACATTTCTTCTTCTTTTTCGTTGTTTACTTGAATGTATTCAATTTTTCGCGTAACTTTCACAGGTTCCCCTGTCAGTTCAATAGTTCCATCAGCATTTGTTTGATATGTTTGTTTGTACAATTCCGATTTTCCATCTTCAGTCCTTTTGTTATAAACAAGATACCCATCATATGCTTCTTCCAAATAGTAGTACACACCTTGTGTGTCCATGCTATTCAGCATATTATAGATACGGTTCATAATTGCAGAAAAACCTTCTTGGTTAATCGTGATTGGTACAACAGCAAAACCTTCTTTATTCAAATGCTTTAACATTTCTGAATTCACTGTTACTACATCCACATTTGTACCTCCCTCTTTTTTATTATTATTAACTCTCAAACCACACCCATCTTTCACTGAACACGCACCGACCTCTCCGGGCAGAAGAGCGAGATGATCCGGTCTATGATTGTGGGCTATTCTTTCATACGTCTCTCCATTCCATTCACCTTCTTTTTCTTCGTTATCTGTAAAAACACCAATACTAACTTCCATTATATTTCCATTTTGTATGGATTGGACAGTTTCAGGTGATAATTCATTTAATTTTTCGCAGTTAAGTTTCAAAGTAGCTGTTAATTTATCATCCTTCATTACCGCTTCAGATACATAACCAACTACATACTGTTCTTCTATACCGTCTTCATGTACAGAAACAAACTCATCTCCAATCACAGGGTGATGTATTGTTACCGGAGCATTTTGCCATAATTCTACAGAATTAGATAATTCTTGAGAAGAATGAAAAGTTCTCCCACCACTTCCATTATGCACCCCTTCTACCATCATTACAACAGGGACAACATAATGAGGAACGTTTTCAATTACCTCAATTAAAGGTGTATATCCTTTTAATGTAAAATTTACACAAATTTCCATATCAGTAATTTTAAGTATTCCTATTCTTTTTAACAACAACAGGTAAGGCAATACAACGACATTGAGGATGTGCTGGTATCATCCCTTCTACCTCATCTAAGGTAAATCTCTTACCATTATTCTCAGCACAAATAGGACAAACACGATCATCATTGGTAGATCTCCATTCTGCAATAATGTACACCCCATCAATCCCCCAATTTCTAAACTCATTAATCATTGCTAAATGGTGGGCACGAATTAATTCTGTTCTTACCATTATCTCAGCCCTACGCATTGCTGGTATAAATCTTCCTAAACTATCTGTAATCCCTAAATCACCGACACCAGCCCCGTTAATTACAGAAACAAGTTTCTTTGCAAGAACTTTAGCACCAGTACCATCGGCTAAACCTTGAGCAAGTACACGACTAATAAGTTGATCCATTTGGGAAGTAATTCCCTTTAATTCAGAATAAGCACGTACATACACAAGGGCTAAAGCGTCTATTTGTAATGGAACGAACAAATCTGTAAAAGAAATATCATATCCAGCTTTTTCTAATTCTGATTGAGCACGAGCCCTGCCTCTTTTATAACTGTCTGTTACGTATTTACCCCACCACGTTTTAAAATAAGCAGGTCCTGATTGTCCAAGGTCTTCTACCGTAATAATTCCTTTTTCAATTTGTTCTTCTAACCATTTACGAAATTCTTCAACTTTTTGTGCATTACTTAAAAATTGATAAGCCCTATCTCCTGGTTCAACAAATGTATGAATTTCTTTTAAACCAAAAACATCGTCTGTGTCAACCAATTTCTTTATCTTATTTGCAAGTTCACGAAATCTACGATTACTTTCAGCCACAGCCCTATTACGAAGAACCGTAGTCCTTGTAGGATCGTACCTGTTAGAAACCGTAGTTTTAGAATTGGTATTTACACAAAACTCACACATTGTTCATTCTTTACACAAAGTTAATATATTTTATAAAGACAACATAATTTTTTAAAACATTTATTTTTGGCTTATTCGTATCTCCTATAACCAAGTAATTCCGTACCGGGATATTTTGAAATTCGTACCTCATCGGATTGATTACCACCCAATACCCAAACATAGAACCCGTCATTCTTAACGTAAAAACCAACGTGTCCCTGCCAACCCATTGTGCCACGTTTGAATACGGCAATATCCCCAATTTCGGGAACCATAACTTTCTTACCCCAACCAAGCCAACTACGGGCAGCAAGATTTTTGGTAATAGGCAATCCAGCTTTCATAACACACCAATTTACAAAAGCAGAACACCAAGGTACTTCATCCTCTTTAATTTCAGGAAACCCAATTTCACTAAAATATTTTAGGATAACATTGTTTTCACCACCACGACGTTCTTTTTCACCGTATTGGCTTAAAGCAATTTCCCAAGCGAGTTTTTGTTTCGTATTCATAATATTTCACAATTACACATTAGTATAACAATAACAGCCACGTAAACAATTCCTATACAAGCAAAGAATATTTTCTCACTAAGTTGAGCGTTCAATATCATTTTCACCTCCTGCTCCGTAAGAGTAGGAACACTGCTGTCACAGGTAATACCTTTAATAAAATCTAACAACATTTCTTTTTCTTTTTAAAAGGTTTCCATGAAAGGGGAATAACCAGTTTTATTCCAAACA
>JAKPTX010000028.1 GCA_029570835.1 Bacteroidota bacterium | reverse complement strand
ATTGTTGGCTCTCATTTTTGGGGATTTGACCAGGGGTGGAATCAAGACTTGATCGTTGGTGGCAGATACCATAACGGGAATACAGCACTTGCTGCATTTTATGGTGATAAATCTTTGAGTTTGGGAGGAGGTGAATCGCCAACGGGATGGGTATTGCAAGGTAAGGATAATCATGTTGCTTTTAACGATATAGGTGGTGGGTTTATCCTTCCCGATTCACCCACAGGTAATATTCAAGGTCGATTCACCTTCTCGAAATACCCAAATATGTTTGAATATGGTGGGAAAAGGAGTAATCTCATTCATCATCCGAATTATTACGGGACATTATATCTAGGTGAAGGGAAAAGTATATGGAAAAGTGAAGATATGGGTGCCTCGTTTATTGAACTCAAATCATTTAATCATGAAGTTGTGTATTTGCAAATGAGTTATAAAAATCCAAATGTATTCTTTGCAGATGTGATAGACGAAGGCCTTTATCGGAGTGAAGATGGCGGTCAAACTTGGGTTGCGAAACCATCTCTTACGAGTGGCACATACCCCGGTACATCTTCCTTTTGGAAAGGCCGCTTGCATTTTGCAATTTCTCCATATAATGAAAATGTAATCTATGCTTGCCTTTCAAATGGAGCATGGTCGAATGATGCTGGTAAAGTTTTTAAATCAACTGATGGAGGAAATACATGGACGGATTATTCGGGAACTACCTCTGGAACCTTGAAAGATATTGTAATACAACCGACTAACGACGGTGTTGATTTACTTTACTTATTCATTACCGCAAAAGGAGGTCATCCGGGGAAAGTATTTTACAGAAAAGATGGAATGCCTGATTGGCTACCTTACGATGCGGATTACCCGAAGGAAATGGATCTTATGGCTGCTTTACCATTTTACAGGGATGGAAAATTAAGGATTGGTGGAACAGCTGGAGCTTGGGAGTGTCCAATGGTTGAACCTTCTTTTAAACCTATTATCAACCCTTGGTGTAAAGATAAGATGACTGGGAAATGCGACACAGTTTACTTTGATGATCATTCTATGCTTAATTGGGCTAACGCTTCATGGAAATGGAGCTTTTCACCTCAGCCTGATTTCGTCAGTAACACAAATATTAGAAATCCTAGGGTTGTTTTTGGAAGTGAGAAATTTTATTCCGTCAAGTTAGAAGTAACTCAAAACGGCCAAATCTTTTCAAAGACAATAAATAATATGATAGAAGTTACAAATAGTAAATGTGGTCCTGATGGAGCTCCAGGCTTATCGATTAATACATCAGACATGGAAACCAGAAATATTGATATTGGTAAAGTCCCTATTAAAGGCAATGAATTTACCATTATGTTCTGGGTTAAGCCTTCAGGAAAACAAAACGTTTTTTCGCAGATCGTTGCAACGAATACTCCTAACACAAGATTTGGAATTGGCTTTTCATTTCCAGGCTATACGAAAAATCTAAACCTGGTGTTTACACATCCTTCAGTTCCTTATTGGGTCCGTTCGAATATTGAACTTGATTCATTGGTTTGGTCACATATTGCCTTGGTTTATACCCTCACGGGAGTTACCATTTATAGAAATGGTAAAGATGCCTGGTCTTATAAAAGTGAGACACTCGGCCCTGTTGATTTCTCTCAAAGAAATTTTGCTATTAATGAGGATATTCATGCACAAGGTGGCAATTTTAGCGGGGAGATTGATGAAATTGTTTTTTATAATTCAGCTCTTAACCTTACCCAAATCAGAGAAAAAATGCATCTTACTAAAAATGAATCTGAACCTAATCTGGTGCATTACATTCAGTTTAATCAATACAGTGAAGGCTCTAAGACATTAAATGCCGCTATTGGAAGCTGTTCCAGCAATGTAAGTATCAACAAGTTTTATAATTCTGATGCACCGGTTGGACAGGGTATTTCATATACTTTGAATAATGTTAATTCGGCGGGCAATTACTCGTTTGGAACAACAGGTATTGAAATGACTTTTGGCAGCGGTGGTACATACCCCAATGGTAGTCTGGTCGGTATTAAATTAATGGCAGCTCCAGATACAAGGCCTGTAGCTGGTGATTCCCTGCAACCTTCAAATACCTATTTTATAATCAATAATTTTGGTACAAACAGCAGTTTCTCAAAGCTATCTTCAATAAGGTTTAAAAATCTGACTTTAAATTCTAATGTATCTTTTAAGGATAATGCATTACGGCTTTATCATCGTAACTCATTCGATTATGGTAATTCCTGGAGTACTAATTTCAATACATCTTCTCAAATAGTAATCAATTCATCACAGATGGATGTCTTTTTCAATAATAACCTGTCGCTATCGAAGTTTGGACAATTTGCACTTGTAGGGAATTCAATAAATACAGCGAATATCTCAATCAAAAATGACAATAATTTGAAATTGTGGGTGAGTGAAGATAAAAACTGGTTACATGTTCAGATGGGGAATAATTATTATCCTGGGAGTGCAAGATTTTCTATTACTGACATTAATGGTCGTTTACATTTCGTAAAAATATTAGACATCAATGAAAATGAAAGT
>JAKPTX010000002.1 GCA_029570835.1 Bacteroidota bacterium | reverse complement strand
GCTGTCCCGAAAATTAAGGATAGAAATGCCCATCGTAGAAAAGGTCTATCAAGTCCTTTACGAAGATAAAGAACCCCGAAAAGCAATCTTAGAACTGATGACCCGCGAACTTAAAGCCGAATAAAAATCCACAGATGAAGGGAAAATAGTTTTATTTCACGCTGATTTCGCAGATTTTATTTTTACAAAGAGAAAAGAGGAAAAGAGTAAGAATGAAAAATGAATTTAAAAGAGGTTGAGATGGTTGAGAGGGTTTGTAGAGGTTTAATGGTTGAGATGGTTTAGAAGGTTGAGAGGGTTTAGAAGGTTTATATGGTTGAGATGGTTTATATACATTAAAGCCCAAAGGGCGACACAATGATAGCGATGGTGGCGTAAGCCCCTCGTTAGATGAAAACCCCGAATTTCTATTCTTTTTACCTTTCTTTTTCACCAAAAGCCCGTAGGGCGACACAAGGATAGCGATGGTGGTGTAAGCCCCTCGTAAAATGAAAGCCCCGATTTTTTTTCTATTTTATATTTTTACCTTTCCTGGTTCCTCAAAAGCCCCAAAGGGCGACACAAGGATAGCGATGGTGGCGTAAGCCCCTCGTAAAATTTGCGAAGTTCACCTGATAGTTTTGGCTTACAATTTTCACCTGCCTTCAATGGATACACAATCCACTAACTATTACACTTACAACCGAGCTTGTACTGATTTCCGAATTAAAAAATTGTGAGCTAAAACAAAAAGCCAGCTCCCTTCCAACCGCATTACAACTAATCCACAAATTACATGGTAACGAAGAACAACCCAGAATGCGAAAAAAAGAAATGTGAAACTTCTTCATCGTAAAATATATATTCCTTCGTTACCGTTAACATTGAGGGAAGGAGATAGCTCGGTTGCAAGTGTGCAGGTTCTTGTTTTAACTCACAATTTTGAAATGAAGAGACCAGTAATAATTTGGTTGTAAGTGTGGATAAATTGAGGATTGTGGTTTCTGTGAGGGCTGTGGCAAAATTGTGAGTCAAAACAAGCAGGAAACCATTTATAGCTCGGTTGCAAGTGTGCAGGTTCTTGTTTTAACTCACAATTTTGAAATGAAGAGACCAGTAATAAATTGGTTGTAAGTGTGGATAAATTGATGGTTGTTGTTTCTGTGAGGGTAGTGGCAAAATTGTGAGTCAAAACTTTCTCGCTGGTGAAAATTGTGAGTAAGAACTTTCTTTCCTTTTTTCAAAAAGAGAAATCCGTTTATCTGGTCTAAAAATTGCTTTTATAAAAGAAAAGAAACAAAACAGAGGAGGAGATAATGCTGCAGAAGTTTTTAATGAGCGTAGTGATTCTAATGTGCGTCTATAGTTCTCTATCTGCTCTTCGCTATACAACTTT
>JAKPTX010000260.1 GCA_029570835.1 Bacteroidota bacterium | reverse complement strand
GGTTGGGGGAAAAAAGCACCAGCTGTTACGCTGTCGCAGCTTAGGCTGCTCATCAGTGCGGTGTTGCCTATGAAAGTTTTTGACGCCGTCGATCTCATTGAGCTTGTCTCATGGATACAGATGAAAAACTATCGGGCTTATCTCTCTCATCGGAAACGAAAACTAACGGCATTGGAGAGACTGCGTTATGTGTCGTTGTAGGGATAATCTCGTGAACTATTCGAATCAGAACATTACAACAAAAGCTGTCGGATCTTTGAAGTGGTCGGCCTTGACGGAAATTGCAGCTAGAACAGCCCAACCGATCATCTTCGTTGTCCTTGCACGTTTACTTGCGCCTACTGATTTTGGTGTTTTAGCAACAGCTATGATCGTCATAAGCTTTGTACAAATGTTTTGGGATGCGGGCCTGAGCAAGGCATTGATACAAACAAAGGAAGTTCCTGAAAATGCAGCTCATGTGGTATTTTGGACCAACCTTACACTGGGAATTATAATTTATACCCTTTTATTTGCCGCTGCCCCGTACATTGCCTTTTTCTTTAAGAGTCCCGTTACCGAACCGGTATTGCGCGTCTTGGGCATCCAGATCATCATCGCGTCTCTTGCGTCCGTACAACAAGCCTTATTTGTCCGTGATCTTGATTTTCGAGGGCTTTTCTGGATCAAGCTGCTCACGGTATTCATCCCGGCTTTGTTTTCTATTCCGCTTGCATTATTGGGCTACGGCATTTGGTCACTTGTCACCGGAACCCTGGCTGGGCAGTTCTTTAACCTCTTGTTGCTTTGGATGAGAAGCCCATGGCGACCAGAACTTAAATATGACTTGAAATTGGCAAAAAAATTGATGACTTTCGGTATATGGATATTGTTAGGTAGTCTTGGTTCTTGGTTGATCATGTGGGTTGATAATTTGATTGTTGGAAAGTTTTTAGGTGTATACGAACTGGGATTATACAGGATAGGATGGATGTCCGTGACACTCATTTATGGCCTTGTTCTTAATCCTATCATGGTTGTGCTTTATCCAACAATTTCACGTATGCAAGACAATCTTCCTATGCTGAAAGATATGATCTATAAAATGAACAAAATTATTATTTCCATTGCATTACCTATAGGTATCGGATCTTTATTCATAGGGAAAAACGCCGCAGTTCTCTTATTTGGCGATAAGTGGTTGGGATTAGGATTTGTATTTAGCATCCTCGCATTTCGTGAGGCAATTTCTTGGGCTTGCGGAATCAATAGTGAGGTGTACAAAGCAATCGGGAAACCAGATATAATTGCGAAGATAGAATATGCATTATTATTAATAATCATTCCTATTTACTTTTTTTCAGTAAAATTTGGACTAGAGATTTTTTTATTCGCAAGATTGGGTGTTACTGTTATTGGATTATTTGTTCATATGAAGATTTTTCAACATATTTTAAACTTATCGCGCGATTATTTATGGCAACATATGAAGATGGCGATGTTGTCTTGCGTCTCAATGGCAATTGTGTTGTGTATATCAAAGGAGCTTTGCAGTATTAAGAGGTTGCCGGGAATTGTTGAACTATTCATGCTATCGGCAATTGGCATTTGCGCTTATGCTGCAACATACTGGCTTCTTGATAGAAATTTTTTGATTTATGCCTTTAAGGTCGTGAAAAGGAAAGCAATTGCATAAGTATTTGGATAAATATTGGAATAATCCGTTGCTATGGGAACAATACGGAAGAGATGAATATTACTCTGAACGTGCATCTTTTGTGAAGAATATAATACCGGATGATGTGAACTCCCTCTTAGACGTTGGCGCCGGCAAAGGTGAAATCATAAACAATCTCACTGAAAACATTGATACAGTTATGGGATTAGATATTTCAGAGGAAGCGTTGAAATATCTAAATTGTAAAGCAGTATTGGGAAGTATTGAAAATTTGCCTTTTGACGACAAGAGCTTCGACCTCGTAATGTGCATGGAAGTCTTAGAACACCTACCGATTAAATCTCTGAGTCTTGGAGTTCATGAACTTCAGAGGGTCGCAAAAAATTATTTACTGATCAGCGTACCTTTTAACGAAAATATTGATGCACGAAAAGTCAGATGTCCGCGTTGTAAAATGATTTTTAACATAGATACGCATTTCAGAAATTTTCAGACCGAAAGAGAATTATGTCAGCTTTTCCCCGACTTTCAGTTAAACAAAAAATGGTTATGTGGCCCGTCATATAGAAGACCCTCACGAGTTCAATTATTCATTCAGCAAAAGATACTGAACATTTATTATCCGTTAGACCATTATTTTGTTTGTATATTCTGCGGCGCCAAATATAGCGAATTTGAATCAATAACATCAAATGAGAGAACTTCATTTGCAAAAAACCGGTTCGGTTTACTCCGATCATTATCTCGACTGCGAATTTTTGAAATGCTATTTAAATTATTTTCGTTCTTGAAGAAGAATGAAGCATGTTGGATGTTTGTTCTACTAAGAAGGAATGAAATCATAAAAATAAATCATTAGATTTGATATTGTAAAGTTTTTGTGAAATCCGTATCCGTCGTCATCCCAACCTATAACCGAGCTATGTACATCGAAAGATCAGTTCGTAGTGTACTTCAGCAGACTTATCAGAATCTGGAAATAATTGTCGTTGACGATGGATCGACAGATGATACCTTACAAATACTTCAAAAATTACAGCATGAAGACCATCGTCTCAAGATTCTTCAACAAGAGAAAAATTTAGGAGCTCAAGCTGCACGCAACACAGGAATACGTGCAGCTACGGCTCTCTATATAGCATTCCTTGATTCAGACGACGAATGGTTGGCTAGTAAACTGGAAAAGCAACTCTCGCTAATTGATCAGTCAAATGACAAAATTGGTGTTGTATATGCTGGCTTCATGTGGGTTTATTCTGATGGGAGGCCTTCGAAAGAACAAAAACCCCGCTTCAAGGGTAAAATTTACAACGATGCCCTCAGAGGATGGATTGCTGATACGAATACCTTAGTTGTGCGAAAAGACATTCTTTATAAAATTGGTTTACTTAACGAAGGCATTCGCGCTTATCAGGAATGGGACCTTTGTATTAAACTTTCACGATACACTGAGTTTGATTTTGTAAACGAACCATTGGCAATCTATCATCTGCATGACCAGCCGACGATTTCAAAAAATCTCGTGAATGATGCTCTTGGATATCTTGATATAATAATGGCTCATAAGAATGAGATTGTAACCGAACTCGGTAATGATGCTCTTGCCGAGCATTTTCTTTCCGCTTCGCTTCGGTTTACGCGTATAGATGATTTCAAAACAGCTAGAAAGCTGGTTTCAGAATCAATTAGAATTTCTCATTTGAAGATGAGATCTAAATTGGCATCCTATTGGATTCTATTTCATCTCAATCCGAGCTCATATAAGGCTCTTACCTCTATTCTTGGAAAAATGCGGTCTTTTTATCGTAATATGGAATTTTAAAAATATGATTTCTGCGACATACCGTTCAACGTCTCAAAATACTACATTTCAGACGCCACAAAATCTTCTCACTGGGACATATTTCTGCAGACGTAGTTACCTTCAGGGCATTTCAGACTCATACACACAAATACGAAACAGAAATATAATTCAGGATTCAGCGTTTTCCAGAGTTTTTAATTATTTACGCTTGCTACGCAAAAAATATAGATTGTATGCTAACGCCAGGCAACGCCATATTGAGAGCCATTATTATCAG
>JAKPTX010000258.1 GCA_029570835.1 Bacteroidota bacterium | reverse complement strand
GTTAAAAACTCAAGATAACATTGCCACCAATAAAAAACTTAAATCAACCTCCTACATAGCATTTTTCCACTATGCGTACCATTTTGATACTCAACGTAAAATCGGAATCAAATTGAAGTCGACTTTAGCCCAAAACACAACAGACCTTACCATGATTGGAGGATATGCAATCAAAGAATACGACCCCAAAAAAGAAATTGATTTAGCTGAAGATTTTGATTATACTAATCTCAACATTCTATCCCATTTAGTAGATCTATATTGGATACATAAAAAATGGGAATTTGGAGTTTTGTTGGGTGCCTGTGAAAATTTAGGCTCTTGGGATTTGATTCAAGATTATAACAGCCCCATTGTGTATTTCGGAACTGTGACACAGATCGGCAAACTGTACCGCATTAGTCCACGTGTGAAGTACACCCATCAAAAATTGCAATTTGCTTTTGAGCCCGACGTTACTGATGTACTGTATGGGACAAAGAAAACTCCTAACGGACAAATTGATCTCAGTGCACCCTATCATTATCTTCGTAATATCAGATTTTTATTCAATATTACCTTCTTTTTTTAATTAAGCAATGAAAAAACAGGAATTCAAAGGACAAATCGTGGATCCCATTCAAAAGAGGATCTATTCCGGAACGATTACCGTTCTCAATGGAGTAATCGAATCAATCAGGGAGGAACAGACTGATTTACCTTATTTTATTTTACCCGGATTAATCGATGCTCATATTCACATTGAAAGTTCAATGCTCACTCCCTATGAGTTTGCCCGCATCGCTGCAACACACGGAACTGTCGGAACTATTTCCGATCCGCATGAAATAGCTAATGTTCTAGGAGTTGAAGGAGTAAAATGGATGATTGAGAATGGGAAGCTAGCTCCTTTTTACTTCCATTTTGGTGCCCCGAGTTGTGTTCCCGCCACTTCTTTTGAGACGAGTGGAGCTCAAATCGGGATTGAAGAGTTGGAGCAACTGCTACAAATGAAAGAAGTAAATCACTTGGGTGAAATGATGAACTTCCCCGGAGTGATCCATGACGACCTTATGGTTCTCCGGAAACTGCAACTAGCCCAAAAATATCAAAAACCGATCGATGGACATGCACCCATGGTAACCGGTGAAGCATTAAAGAAATATTATGCAGCTCAAATTACAACTGACCACGAATGTCATACCCTTGAAGAGGCAGAAGAAAAAATAAAATTGGGAATGAAAATTTTAATCCGTGAAGGAAGTGCTGCCAAAAACTTCGATGCTCTAATACCTCTCATCAAGAAATATCCGGAACAGTTGATGTTTTGCAGTGATGACAAACACCCTGATGATTTAGTTGAGGGTCATATTAATAGATTCATTTCCAGGGGATTAAAGTTAGGATATGATTTCTTTGATTTATTGAGATGCGCTACCTACAATCCTGTCTTTCATTATAACTTATCAGTCGGAATGTTACAAGTTGGCGATAATGCTGACTTTATCGTTGTGGATCATTTGGAAACTATGAAGGTGCTGGAAACTTACATTCGGGGACAAAAGATAGCCGAAGGAGGAAAGAGTGTCCTCCCCCCTATATTTATTAAACCCATAAATAGATTCAAAATTAAAAAAATCGAGGAGGAACAGCTCCGAGTACCGACTCAAAACAAAAAAATTAAAATCATTGAACTATTTCAGGATCAAATATTTACAAAAACAATCATTGATGAACCCTTAGTGGAAAATGGATATGTCGTTCCTGATTTAGAGCGCGATTATCTTAAAATTGTAGTTGTCAATCGATACCAGGAACAGGCTCCTGCTGTTGGTTTTGTCAAAAATTTTGGACTTAAAGAGGGAGCTATTGCGTCATCTGTAGCGCATGACAGCCATAATATTATTGCTGTCGGCTGCGATGACAAATCACTGATTCGTGCCATTCAAGGTATTATAGACACCCAAGGGGGAATTCTCTTTACAAAAGGTGATGAAGTGATTAGTTTACCTTTACCTATTGCAGGCTTGATGAGTGATCAAAATGCGAATTGGGTTAGTGAACAGTATCAGCGACTCAATAAAGCGGTGGAAAAAGCTGGTTCTCCTCTTTCAGCACCCTTTATGACACTCTCTTTTATGGGCTTACTGGTAATCCCTGAATTAAAAATGAGTGATAGAGGACTTTTTGACGGAATAAATTTTCAACTAACTGAACTATTTGATAGTTCAAAATGAAAAAATATACATATCTTTGCTGTTTAATATTTAAAACAACTAATACATAATATACAGATGAAAAAACATTGGTTATTCATTATTTTATTTTGCTTTGTTTCAATTACTTACGCCCAAAAACAAGAACCGATCCTGTTTCAATACGGGAAAGATGTCGTAACTGTAAAAGAGTTCGTTAATGCTTACAACAAGAACAACGATATTAGCAAGGCTACGGAAGAGGAACTGCAAGAATATTTAGATCTATACGTTAACTTTAAATTAAAAGTAAAACAGGGATATGAGGATGGAATAGACACCAGTGATGCCTTTTTGAAGGAGTTGGCATCCTACAGAACCCAATCGGCACAACAATATCTAATTGATAAAGAGGTTACCAAAGCACTACTTGAAGAAGCCATTTCACGTGCTCAATTTCATGTTCGTGCTTCACACATCCTCATCAATTGTCCTGCTACAGCAGCTCCTGCTGATACTTTGGCAGCTTATAAAAAAATCATGGATATTCGAAGCAAAATCATAAAAGGTAAAATCTCCTTTTTTGATGCAGCAGTGGAATATTCTGACGACCCATCTGCAAGAGATACATACAATGAATATACCAAACGTTGGCAATATGGAAACAGGGGTGAGTTAGGTTATTTTACTGTTTTCGATCTCATCTATCCATTTGAAAACCGTGCATATAACACCGCTGTTGGGAATATCTCCATGCCGATACGCTCTAATTTTGGATACCACATTATTTATGTTCAAGATAAAGTTCCGGCTGTATCTAAAATTACGGCAAAACAAATTTTTGTCACTGATACATTAGCCAGAAAAGGAGAAATGAGTCCTGAAGTCAAAACTAAAATAGATGAGATTTATCGCCAATTAAAAAGTGGCAAGCCATTTGGTGAAGTAGCCAAAGAACTTTCTGAAGATCAGGCAACGAAAGATAAAGAAGGAGCTTTAGAACCCTTCCAGGCCAACAGAAGACCCGGAAATTTTGTTCAGCAATGTTTGAAAACCAAACAAGGGGATTTCACTTCAGAGCCTGTTTCCTCAGTGTTAGGATGGCATATATTGAAAATCGAAAATATTGAATATGTCAATCCTAATACCGACCACAGCATCAACTACATAAGAAATAAAATCGGCAGAGATCAACGTTCTCATAAAAGCAAAGAATCTTTAGTTAAAAAACTCAAAAAAGAGTACAAATATAAAGATAAAAACAAGAAAAAGGCATTCCAATTTTTAGTAGACAATATTCCTGCTAACTACTTCAGCAATCCTGACACTACCGACCTTTCAAAGTTAAATGGGATAGACAAACTTCCTCCTCTTTTCACGTATGCTGATCAGGTTGAAACAGTTGCTGATTTTGCCGCTTTTATTTCCAGATTTCAAGGAATGGAGTTTCATGGAGATTTATTTTATTTCTTAAACGAACGTTTTCCATACTATGTTCAAGATAAAATTTTAGCGTACGAAAATCGTAATTTGGAAAATAAATATCCTGAATTCAAAGAGTTGGTAACGGAGTATCGTGAGGGGATGATTCTATTTGAAATCAACACCATTAAAGTTTGGAATGAAGCGATAAGAGATACTGTGGGTATTATGGAATTCTACGAAACTATAAAAGATGAATATAATAAACCATTTGATGAGATTAAAGCGATTATAATAACTGAATATCAAAATGAATTGGAGAGACGTTGGATTGAAGAGTTGAAACAAAAGTATCCGGTTATCATTAATGAAGAACAGTTTAAATCGATCATAAACAAATAGGTGAAAAAAGGTTTAATTTATTTACTACTACTTTTTGTAATAGGATCATGCAAGCATGAAAAGGATCCTATCGTTGCTGAGTTTTCACATTACAGGCTTTACAAATCAGAAGTTCTAAAGCAGATTCCTGACAATCTTACTGAAGAGGAAACTAAACTTCTCATTGATCAATTTATTCAGAATTGGGTGGAGGATAAGCTCCTGCTGCAAACTGCAAAGAGTTCCCTTAGTCTAAAAGAGCAAAACTTCACTGCTGAAATCAACGACCTAAAAAAGAAACTTTTAATCGAAAAACTTTTTCAAAAATTAACACAGGACTCTACACAATTTCAGGTTACTGAAAAGGAACTCAATCAATTTATTGAAAAGTTTGTTGACCCTGCCTCACGTCAGAAAGAGTATGTAAGATTGAACTACATTAAGTTTTCTAAAAAATCTCCTGTCGGCAAACGATTGAAAGAGATTCTTTTCAACGAAGAAAAACGGATTACTGAAAAACAACAAATAGTAAACCTTTGTGCTGATACAATTGAATACTATATAGACGATCAATCCTGGCTATTATTGGATTATATCAATCAGGAGTTTCCCTTCGAAATCAAGGATAGTGAAGAGATTATGGGAAAATATCGTATGACCGATATTTCCGACGAAAATTACCGCTACCTGATTCTCTTTTTGGAATATAAAAACAGGATCGTTCCGATTGATGACCCTCAACTTATAGCGCAATATCGATTGATGTTACAACAGCAGAAAAAGACACAATTTATCATCCATTACAAAGACTCCCTATACCAGGCGGCTATTAAAAAGGGTGAAGTAATCAGATAGATTTCGATTTCGGCATGACGTTTTATACTAGAGACGCAAAGCATTGCGTCTTTACAGCAATGTCTTACTTCTTATTTCATACTTCTTATTTCATACTTCTTATTTGGTATTTTAAATAAATGGGGGGCAGACAAGGCTTCACTTATTTGTTATCACATTTCCCCACTCTGGAAAATTTACCATTTTTGATATGGAGTGTTAATTAGGGTCTGCTGAAAAAGTTATATTTATTTGATATTCAGCAAAATAACTTGTTTTTTTGTTGAATAATTGCAAGTTTTTTTGTACTTTTGCATTAAAATCCTTGCAGTTATGTTCAAATATCGTTCGCAAAAACAA
>JAKPTX010000249.1 GCA_029570835.1 Bacteroidota bacterium | reverse complement strand
TCCTGAAGAATTGAAGGTACACCGACAGAAAATATACGATTTACTGGATAACAAAATACCAAGCACTAACCCACAGAATGAAGCCTATAAGGAGTTGTTGATTGCAACCTGTAACCATCTTAGTACAACATTTCCCTTCTTGTTTGAAAAGATTAATGATTATACTGAACTTCTTTTACCAGATGACCTGACCAGTGATTTTTCAATCGTAAAAGATGTGCGAGATGGAATGCTGATAGAGGATTGTAAAAATGTGGAAATCATCGGATGGTTGTACCAGTTCTATATTTCAGAGAAAAAAGACGAAGTATTTGCATCCAAATCAAAGGTAAAAAAGGAAGACATCCCTGCTGCAACTCAACTTTTCACTCCACGTTGGATTGTGGAATATATGGTGCAGAATACCTTAGGAAAACTCTGGCTGCAAAATCGTCCTAAATCTCGTTTGAGAGAGCATATGCAATACTTCATTGAATCGGCATCCCATGAAGCAGGAGACTACCTAAAAATCAATTCACCTGAAGAAATTAAGTTCTTAGACCCTGCAAGTGGAAGTGGACATATTCTTGTATATGCTTTTGACTTATTTACGAAGATTTACGAAGAAGAAGGCTATAATACCAGTGAAATACCGCAACTAATCATCGAAAGCAACTTGTATGGGTTTGAAATTGACGAACGTGCTGCTCAACTTTCAGCACTGGCACTGATGATGAAGGCACGAGAATACAATCGAAGGTTGTTTCACAAAAAACTCAATCCCAATATTTTATGCTTTAAAGAAGTTGCTAATGATGAAGTCAAAGAACTTTTAAGTCAACTTCAAATTAATGTATCGGTTGAATTAATGCATGATTTGCTATTAATGCAACAAGCCACCAACTTCGGTTCATTAATATTACCACATGCTGGATTGATAGAAATAAACCATGCCACAGAAAAAGTTATACAATCCTTACCTAATACTGATGTATTCAAGCGAGATAAAGTGCAAGCAATTACAAATTCATTGGAACATTTACAACAACTTGCGGTAAAATTCCATTGCATTGTGGCAAATCCACCCTATATGGGTGGGGGAAGTATGAATCTTGCATTGTCAGAATTTGTGAAAACTGAATATCCAAAAAGTAAGGCAGATTTAATGACTTGTTTCATGAGTAATGCTCATAAACGACTATATAACAATGGATATTTGGGAATGATAAATCTACCATCATGGATGTTCTTATCTTCCTTTGAAGATTTTAGAATAGAACTTATTAGAATATTTCGTATCGAATCATTACTTCACCTTGGAAGAGGAATCTTCGGTTCTGACTTTGGCTCAGTCACATTTTCACTTCAAAAAAAAGAATCTGTTCAAGGCGATAGCATTTTCAGAAGGTTATTTGATAAACACGTACAGGTTAGGAGTGTTGATACAATTCGAAAATTGTTTTTAAATCCAACGTATGGAAGATTTGTTGCAGACCAAAGAAATTTCGAAAAAATACCGAATGTTCCAATAGGATATTGGTTATCAAAAGATGTGTTAAATGTTTTTACTTCAAACCGTCAAGTCAATGATGTTGCTGATTGTAAACAAGGACTTGCTACTTCAGATAACGATAGATTTCGCAGGTATTGGCATGAAGTAAGTCTTAGAAATTCATCCCTCAATAACGGCACAAAATGGTTTCCATACAATAGTGGTGGAGATTACAGAAAGTGGTATGGCAATCAGAGTTACTTTGTTAACTGGGAAAACGATGGGTATGAAATTAAGAATTGCTACGATTCCAAAGGGAAATTAAAGTCAAGACCTCAAAACATAAATTATTATTTTAAAGAGTCTCTTTCTTGGAGCAAGGTCACTGCTGCTGGTTTCGCTCTTAGATATTTTCCAGAAGGTTTTATATTTGATGTTGCAGGATGTTCAATATTTGCATCTGAAAACAAAACTCTGTTAAAAATATCTGCCGAACTTAATTCAAAACTTAAGAACACTCTGGTAGAGAATATCGCTCCAACAATAAATTACGAGGTTGGACAAATTTCTAAAACTCCTTTTATCGATACTATTGATGATAGATTGATAGATATCGCCAGAAGCAACACGGAAATATCTAAACAAGAATGGGATTCAAAAGAGAACTCATGGAGTTTCTGCAAGAATGAATTATTGAAAATTTATAATGACAGCAAACTAACAATTGAGGAATTGTACGATTCATATGTCCAGAAATGGACAAGAAAATTTCTATTATTACATAAGCAAGAAGAAGAATTATCATATGAGTTAATTCAAAATAATAATCTTAGAAATTCAATAACTCCTGACATTGACTTGAATGATATAACAATACTATCGGATGAGTGTGATAGGCAAATTCTTAAGAAATTAAATAAGGAATTAATCCGTGACCCTCAAACATTACATGTAATAAATTATACCAATATATCCTTGCCGTTTATTTCAAGTGAAGTGTTTTCGCAATTCATTAGTTATTCAGTTGGATGTATGTTTGGCAGATATAGTTTGGATAAAGAAGGATTGATACTGGCTAATGAGGGTGAAACACTTGAGAACTATTTATATAAAATTGATAAAACCAAAAAAGAATGCGCCTTCCTACCTGATGGAGATAACATTATTCCAGTACTCGAAGAAGATTGGTTTGAAGACGATATAGTAGGTAAGTTCTGCCATTTCTTAAATGTGACCTTTGGAGAAAATAATTTCAATAAAAACCTTGCATTCATTGAAGAACACATTGGCAAAGACATTCGGAAATACTTCATCAAAGATTTTTATCCAGACCATATCAAACGCTATAAAAAACGCCCAATATACTGGATGTTTTCATCACCCAAGGGTTCATTCAATGTGTTGATTTATATGCATCGTTATACCCCAGATACGGTCAGCAACATTTTAAACAAGTACCTGAAAGAGTTCATCGGGAAATTAAATACCCGAAGAGAACATCTCGAAAGAGTTAAGGAAACTGGCTCTGCATCTGACAAAGTCAGAGCCATTAAAGAAAGTGATAACATTCAAAAGATGCTTGTTGAACTGCATGAATATGAAAGGGATATTCTGTACCCATTAGCAACAGAACGCATTAAAATTGATTTGGATGATGGTGTGCTGGTAAACTATAATAAGTTCGGAAAGGCAGTAAAAGAGGTCAATGGGTTGAATGACCCAGCAACCAAGAAGAAGGTGAAGCAGTTTGATTGGATTGATACAACGCAAATCCGATAGTAATGGAAGGATTATTGATTAATAACCGTATATGCCCCCAACCACAGAAATGGAATAAAGTCTGGGAAATTATAAAATCAAAAACTGATGCAAGAGTTGCTTTGCCATTGATTCTGGCTGCTTGGTGGGAGACTACAGATGAAGAAAAATTGGGAAGATTCAAATATCACTTGGAATTTGCTGAAAGACTCAGCGTATTAAATGAGGTACAAATTTACCTGCAATCATTGAGCGAATCCGATTGGCATCATAAAGGGGAATAATAAGATGAACAAGATAGAAGACGCATTATCGAAACTATTCAACAAGCATCGCATCATATTCTGGTACGATGAGAAGGAACGACTGAAAGAAGAGTTTGAAGAATTGGTTTTGGGTGGCGTAGAAAAGGTTGTCATTAAGAACAACCAGTTCTACGTCAAGTATCTTATCAGTCGTGAAAAGCCAAGCACACAGTTTCTGCTTTATCTGCCTTACAATAAGCCGAATAATGTTGAAAATTGGCTCTTGGACATGGAACTTGCATATTATGTGTTTCAGACCCGACAGGAAGCCATGTTTGCACAGGAACTGGAATTGGATTATGATTTTACCAACCTGATTGCTGAACACATTGAATTCTTTAAAAACAAAGAACGCAGGGCAGATTTGAAAGAACTGCTTGGGAAGGATGATGATTACCAAGCCATACGATATAAAATGCTGGCGGTTCTGTTCAATACCGATAATGTAAGCCTTGTGTCATTTCTTCAGGTTCATGCTTCTGCATTCAATGACGGCAATGAACGTTACGACAGGGAACTGGAGCGGTATAATTTGAAAAACTTTTACTGGAAAGAGATTGACCGCAAATATGGTTATTCCAACGATACTCCAACCATCTATGATTTCCTGTTGGAAGTATTCAATAATAATTTCTCCATTGGCAAAAGAACTGGCATTGCGAAAGAATCCAAGATACTCATCAGCATGTGGAAGGATTCAATATCGTACCAACAGGCTTATCGAAAACTTTCACAGAAGATTGCTGGTGATTTGAAGATAGAGTCGGCTCTGAATAACATCAGGGTGGATGATATTATTCAGGATGATTTATTCGAACTGATTGATAAACGAATTATATCGGAACTTGCTCAATTAATATGTGAAGAATCCATATCAAATGACAGGCTGAACCAACTCATAAAGCAAAGGGAAAACAAATACTGGTATCAG
>JAKPTX010000234.1 GCA_029570835.1 Bacteroidota bacterium | reverse complement strand
GATTTACATGTCTATCATTAAGAGAGCCATTGGGCAGTTTGATCCATGTTTTGTATTCTCGCCTGTGCTTGTTTTCAATCTCCACAAAAACTTGATCAATGATGTCCTTGGGGTAGTGGCCGTTTGCCTTTTCAATATCCGTAACGATCTTCTCTACCAAGTTTTTGATTTCAGCTAAGTAGGTTTTAGGTATGGCTGACATTATTCCTCCTTATGTCCATACGTTATTGGTTCTAAAATCGTTTATCTAATATACTTACACGTTATATGCAATCTTATAACCGGTAACTCGCTTGTCACATTACATCACAACTTCTCAATCCGGTCTGGGTCTTGATCACAGGAACTTTTTTGCAGCAGGGCTGGTTAGGAAACCTAAACTTGTTACTGCCAATCATCGGACTAAAATTTAGTCCTGACACAAGAATATAATATATGGTAATCCCAATCCACTACAGATGCTGCCAGTCTATGAGGATTTTACAACGGCTCCAAAATATTTAAGCACTTGGCCGTAAATCTATCTCAGCTCGTTGAAAAATATTGACGACGTTGCCGTAGAAAATGTCCTTTCATAGTAATGATCTGGAGAATTACTGCTCCAATCTGCAGGCTTAATGCTTGTTGGTCTTTTTGAAAGATTGCCTCTTTTAAACAAAATAAACCTATCGTTTTTTACTTCATTCATTGATTTATCTTCAATAAAGACTTCTGCTAGGAGACCACAGTATCTAATCAAGCATTGTG
Organism: Bacteroidota bacterium; assembly: GCA_029570835.1. Lineage (GTDB taxonomy): Bacteria > Bacteroidota > Bacteroidia > Bacteroidales > WCHB1-69 > UBA5429. The sequence goes on along the minus strand of JAKPTX010000234.1, from coordinate 2,515 downwards.
ATGCCTTGAATTGGATCTTTGGTTTGTTTCTAGGTCTAGTTGACTTCATCTCTATGTAATAAACGTAATTATCACCATTCTCTTCTACAAACAGGACGTAATCACATCTTGATAACTCACCTTCTCTGCCAGACAGAAAACTGTTTTTGGGGATAAATTCATCGAGTTTTACCGCCTTACTCGTTGAAGGTACATCTCTGATTGTGACTTCTTTCAACTTGGCATTCTTACTCACTTCCTTCATAACAATGTAATACCCCCCATAGTTGTTCTTTTGAGGTTCTACTATGACATCCTCTACGAATAACTTGGATACTAGTTCTACTGGACTCATTAGAGTTCTCCATAGAACAGGCTATCTTGTACCTCATTCATTATGTTTATAGTGTCGTCAAAACTATCTAATACAAACCCGAAGCCGTTGAATTCTGCTTTCTGAAATGTATTGCACCTAGTACGTCTAGTTTTACCATCCAGTAATACTGGTTGAACTGATGCGATGTATACTGAAACACGGTTTCTACTCAGCATATGAGTCCTATCATATCCATATTTCTGAAAGTATTGGAGCTGTTTGTCTCCTGGGATAGATTGCATTAATATGATATTGTTTAGCTCCTTAACAAAGTAATCACTATGAGTTGTTACATAGATTTTAATTCCAACATTATTTAGTTGTGCAAATAATTGCATAAGTTTTCTTTGATTATCAGGGTGAAGATTCAGCTCGGGTTCATCTATCATTAATAAGTCGCCCTTTTTAGCTACGTGCTTGAGATATATAAACAGATCAACTAAAGATCTAACAGAACTTGATCCTTCATTTATTTTTAAGCGTATCCGCTTATTATTACTAGGTACAAAAAGCATCGTATTCTTAGAATACAAAACATCTCCACCAATAATCTGGTTCATATTTTGAATAATTTCAGGGTGCTCTTTAACGATGAAACTCTGGTTCTTTACTTTCTCCTTAGTTCTGCGCACTGAGTCAACCGCACGATTAATTGGGATTGCGTAGTCTGTATTTACTCTTTCCAATATCTCAAATGGATCGATACTTCCCTCACTCTCCTTAAGAGTGTCTAGTAACCTGTTTCTTGCAAAATCAAGCTCTGATTGAAATATTTCAATTCCAGTTCGTTCTGCAACCAATATTGTGGGCTCTGGGAAAGTGTTTTTGAAAATGATCCGTTTTATCGCAAAGCTAATTGTGCGATTTAAAACCCTTGGTGGAACCTCAATAGATCCTTTGTCAACTAATAGAGATATCGAAATGTCGTCCCTATTCCTATCTTTATGTATCGAAAAAATGTTAACTCTGTCGGATCCTGTAGTCTGATCATATTCACTAAGTGGATGTATATCGCTGGCATTGAGTTCCACTTTAATTGAAGCTTTTGAAATTGTCTCTTGTTCTGAAGACAATACTCTTTGAATTACTGGGCAATATTTCTTACACGCTATATCAACGAAATGTTGAGATTTTTTTAACATTTGTGATAATGATATTGAAACACTCCCTTTTTCGAGTAGGATTTTCACAATACTACTATCCAAATCTATCTCATATGCTTCCCACCAATAAGATAAAAATCCAAAAATTGTGTAAGTAGCATAGGTCTTCCCTGTGTTGTTCTTTCCGCACACTACTGTCAACTCCGACAAATCGATGCTAGCGCATTGCAAGGGGCCGAGATTAGCAAGTTTAAATACCATCTTTCCTCCTATACTTTACTGTATAGAGCCTTTTATCATCTTGTGATCATAATAAATAGGATGGCTCTTTATGTCAAGAACGATGAAAGTTAATAGACGGGCATGCCAGATTTCGCAATTTTAAATCCATTGACATAAGTGGCCTGCTCTTTAGATTGGTTTTGTCCTATTATGTCCTTGTTTTGCATGTTACGTAGAACAAGGTAAATATCTACTCATTAAACATATATGCAAGGAGCAACATGGAAGACAGGCTACTATCTGTTGAGGACGTGAGACTCTATCTGGGAGTGAACAGAGATACTGTGTACAAGTGGGTGAACGAAAAAGGCTTGCCCGCATTAAAAATTGGTCGGTTGTGGAAGTTTCGGAAAGCCGATGTGGACGAGTGGGTAAAACAATTTACGCACAAGAAACCTGTCGCAGCTAAGAAGAAGTAGCATCGGGCATTTTAATATCTGATCAATCCTCACACTTGGAAAACAAATAAATGCCAATGGCACGTAAATAAAGGGACTTGATGAAAAATAGGAAACCGAAATTCTCCGGGCACCAGACTTTTGTGACACGCTACGGATGGATCGAGAAGGGATACAGATTTGTTAGGGACGGCAAGAGCTTTAGCAGCCAGGACGCCATTGTAGACCTGGGCGTCGGCAAGAACATGGTGGAGAGCATTCGCTATTGGGTTGAGTTAACCGGAGTCACTAAGTCTGGAGCTACAAGCGATTTTGGGACTAAACTGCTGGACGAAGATACAGGCTGGGACCCATATTTGGAGGATAACAATTCCTAC
>JAKPTX010000237.1 GCA_029570835.1 Bacteroidota bacterium | reverse complement strand
TCCTTCGCAGCAGATGAGATCGAGGATGGAGAGATTGGGGATGAATCCAAATTTGTCGATAAAAACCTGATTATAAGGAGTATTTTGAAAAGTTGTTTGAGAATCTTTTTTGCAATTCAACTGCCAATCCTCTCTTAAATCAAGTTGATCAACGGGATGCGGCTCATAGCTTTCAGTCAAATAGAGCGGCGTATCGATATTCAATATTTTGATAAAAGTTTGCAATAATTGGAAGTTGAATTGAAAGAGGGAGTCCCACGATTCAGTGAAAAAAGGCTCAATCGCATCCTTATAGTAGAGGAAGTAGGGACTGTTATTGTACGCGGCAGTGATGGAGCGCCAGTGATTGCGTTGCCACGGAGTACGATTGTCAATCAAAGTATCCTTGATTTTGGTATGAATCGATCTTTGGACCGGAATAATCAGATTTTGTACTCCATTAGGGGAGTATATTTGGGCTCGATTTCGATAAGTTTGTTTTTGATAATTCTCGTGCTGCTCAACCCAAATAGCCGATGCCCCCTTCAAATTTACAAAAAACTCGACGGGAGGCATGTATGCAATAGTAGTCAATATCACATGTAACATACCGACTGGCGTAAGGCTCCAATCAGAGTCGAAACCCTATTTTGTAATCAACAATTTAGCTCTATAATGTTTTTGTTGAGATTTAACTTCAACCAGATAGAGTCCATGACTCAAATATGACCAGTCGAATTGATAAAGGTCATCAGGTTGTAGCGTAGTAGAAATGAGCAATCTTCCCATAGGATCGTAAACGAAACAGGTTGCGGTAGATTCCAATACCAAATCTTTAAAAGAAACCAATCCTCCGGAAGGGTTGGGATGAACAGTAAAAGTTTCAATCGCACTATATTGGTCAACACCTACCTGGTCATTCCAATATCTTCCTGCCAAGGCCACATTACCCCAATTATCAGGGTCTAACCATGGTTGTAGTTTTCTTGCATTATTCGTGGTATTATTACCGGTCCATGAGTAGGATAATTTTCCATAATGATCGAAACCACTTGGTCCCACATTATTCGCGTCAATATATTCACAACTTGAGGTTCCGCAGCACAAAGAACCTACAATATATCCGTTGGCATCAAAAAGAGGTGATCCGGAGGAACCCTGTTCAGTCGTTCCTTTATTATTTTCACCCAATAACCAACCCACTCTCCAGAAATATGTATAGTATCCTGTTCCTGAAGTAACCGATCTGGGTTTACTATATTTTTTATAGTCTCCCCCGGGATGATGGATTGCAGCCCCTACAGAAGGCGTTGTAGAATTTCTATTCCAGCCGGCGAGGAAAATATTAGGCTTGTAATTTTCATTGATATCACCTGTAATTTTAAGCAACATAAAGTCAGAATCTTGTCCTTTCGCAACCAACTGGCCACCAATTGCTACTTTATTAAAAGATCCCCCTATAGCCTCACAGGAGCTGGTTTCATACCCAAAATAGAATCTCCATGCGGCACCGGATTCATAGCAGTGTTCAGCAGTAAAAACATAGGGTGTATTGTCTTGTCTTGTATTATTGATCATTGCACCTGAACACATATAAACGTACTCACCGGCAGTAATTTTGATTAACACCACTGAATTCACCTGGTCTCTCCATGGTTCCACTTCCGGACAAGCAGTATTGATATGACAATCACCTTCGGCAGTTCCGTGATAGCCTTTATAGTTAGAAATAGCTTTATAAGTATGCCCCACTGAAGAGATTTCAATTTGTGGGGTTCCATCCACGGAAGCGGGCTGATAATATTCAATAATCATTTCGTCACCGGGAATATCTTGTGCATAAAATTCTCCATCTTCCAGCGTAGACCTTTGGTCATACATCCCTGCAACATGCTGACGGTCAGGAGAGTAAATATAAACTTCAGCTCCTTTTGGAATAACAAATTGGTTAAAATTAAAATGGAGTGCCAATGCGCCTTCCGACCTTACCGCCATTCTCCAGATTCGTTCTCCATTGGGTAAGTGATCCCATTTTCCTGAGTTGTACATATTCAATGTTACCTGGTGGTTCACACCCACTCTGAGTGGCGTTCCTTTATCTTTTGATACAGCATCCTCATCCAATAATTTTTGAATATCCAAAGAAGGGAGGTCGACTGTAGGAACATACCATGATAATTGTTCTTTTTGGAAAGATACGGGTGTTCCCGGAAAACTGAGTTGTCCCCATGACAAATTTAAGAATCCGAAAATCACTCCTGCTAGTACTAATATTCTTTTCATCACTTTAATATATTTTAAAGTTGCAAAGATACGAATAAAATATCAGTTTTTTTTTGTAATTTCGCCATGTTATTATAAAAAATCAAATGACCCAAAAAAAGATAACCATTAACCCCAATCCACAACCAAGTGGAAGTTTAGAAGATATTATAATTCAATCACTTATAGAGAAAAACGGGATTAAAATATGTAAGATTGATTTAAAAAAAATCAACCATGTTTTTTTTGATAGTTTTATTATTTGTAGTGGTTCATCCAAAACTCATGTTGATACTTTGAGTGATTTTGTTCAAAGAAATGTCAGAAAATTGACACATGTCCATCCCTCATTTGTTGAAGGAAAAGCGAATGGAGAGTGGGTTCTGATTGACTACTTTAACATTATCGTTCATATTTTTCAAGAAGAGACGCGAGCATTTTATGAGATTGAAAAATTATGGAGTGATGCTCCAATCCAAGAATTTTAAAGTTTA
>JAKPTX010000213.1 GCA_029570835.1 Bacteroidota bacterium | reverse complement strand
TTGATATGGAGTGTGAATTACGAATTACGAATTAGACCTCCCCTAGCCCCTCCAAAGGAGGGGAACAACCTACATTTTTTTGAAAAAATCTTCCGTAGAGCACCCCCTCCTTCGGAGGGGGCAGGGGGAGGTCACAAAATGAAGAAATCAGCCACTCAATTAAAGTTTTACGATAAAAAATCCACCTTTCGCCTTTTAAATAACCCCAAAAAGACAACATTATAATAAATTTGGGCTAAAGCCCTTGGGTTCTGGGGGTTAATCTCAATCCACGCCCTAAAGGGACGTGGCAATTGATATCATTGATTTACAGGGTGTTATGATGCAAAACAGCAAATAATTCAATTCTAAATTCTAAATTCTAATTTCTAAATTTTCTCAGGCAACGTTTGGACCAAAAAAAACGTCTATAATTATATAAAATCACAGCCTTTATGAAACAAATAAAATTACTTTTTCAAATGTTGAGTATGTTTGTACTGTTAGCGGCTGCCATGCCGGCTCACTCCCAAGGTGAGTGGAAATGGGCAAACTACTGGAGCGGTACAGGTGCAGTGAACCAATTCTACAACAGGGTAATAAAAACCGCATTTGACGATGAGGGTAACATATACGTTTATGGTACTATTGGAGGACAACCAATACTTAATGGAACGCCATTAATGTTTATTGACAATACCCAAGTCTGTTATTCGAATCAACAGTCTATTCTACTAACTAAATTCGATACTTTGGGTAATCTGTTATGGTACAAAGTAGTGAAGATGAATCATATGGATGCTTATTCTAATTGGATGGAGGTAAAGGATGATAAAGTTTATATTTCAGGAAATTTATCTTTAAGTGACGTGGATTATACACCCGGTACCTGGCTCTACTACTTGGATACATTGATTACCGCATCTCAAGTTCGTCCAATTCCTGCCGATCAGCGCAGACCTCCTTACAAAACAGGACGATACACTTTTTTTGCAACTCTGGATAGTGACGGAAATCTGCTTGAAGATCATTTTGTGGCGGCATTTGAAAGAAAAATTCATCAGGGAGGTGTGCGGAGAGAATGGTTTTTATGTGAACCCGGACTGGGATTCAGACCTTTTCACATTGACAGAAACGGCAATACATTTGTATACACAAAACTGACATACGACGGTCTCGAGACTGATCCTTACACTCTTGTCATTGATGGAGATACAAACAAAAGGTATGACATCTATCTGCCGGGAAGCACGCCACCCAATACTACTGTTAATTTCAACACCGGAATGATGTACAAGTTTTCACCCGACTGGGAGTTAGTCTATGCAAAGTCGATGGTGGATCATACGGAAGGAATCGCTACTTCCTGGGAGTTGCAGCAGGATAGTGTCAATGCCCATTACAGGCTATATATTCAAGGTATGTCAGTCGATGAAGATGATAATATGTATGTCTCAGGCTATATGTCATTGGGTATGTCAGGGAATGATGGTGGCAACTTGCACCAATATCCGGTTCGTATATATTGGGATAGTACACATTGTGCAACTATACAAGACATAAGCTCTTCAATCATCTTCTCTTATCTTATCAAATATGACACTGATGGGATAGTTCAGTGGTGCAACCAAACGTACACTCGTGGAGATCAATACCAAGCAGCTATGGCTTCATGGACAGGAGTATATCAATATGACGAATCTATTTTTCTCACCGGACATGGTGGATATGATGTAGAACAAAACGGGTTAGTCTATTTTGACAATGAGAGTAACCCATTGCAACAATATCAAGATAATAGATCCATCGTCACTTTTTTTGTTCGCTATAATGCACAAACAGGTCATTATATCAGTCATGGAATCGTCCCTGCCGCTGACGCAATGTGTGGGTTGCTTCCTACAGTTGTCAACAATAGGGTATTTGCGTATGCAGATATAATCAGTTCTAGTGAAAGTAAGATATTTCAATGGAAAAATGATGGCACATTTATTAATTCAATGGATGTTTTAACATCAGGGGATAGCAAACATCCATCGATTTTGTCAAACAATCAAGATAAACTTTTGTTTAGCAATGGCGCAACATCTTCTGTCACTTTTGGCAACAACGTTTCAGCCAACTGTCCTTCGGGAAGATCCAGTGCTGTGTTCGCCCTATATCAAAACCCTGAATTAGCTGAACCTTATGTGGGTATTTCCGATTATGAGAAAGAGGTCTCTCATTTAAAAATATGGCCTAACCCAACAAACAGTTTTCTTTATATTGAAAGTGATAATTTGTCCATTGACTACATTACCATCACAGACCTGACCGGCAAAACACTTATGCGGGAATCTGTGGGTGATAGCAACACATTCATAAACCTATTCCAATTGCCCGCCGGAATCTATCTTTTGGAAGCAGTATCTAAAGGGCAAATAATTACCGAAAAATTCGTCAAAATAAAATATTAAATTCGGATTTTTGGACTTATATTATTGATAATCAAATATTTGATATAATTTCAAAAAATAATCACACAAAAGTATTAACAAATAGAAAAAAACTACTAACTTTGCTGTGTCAAACCAATTGAAAATTAGAAGGTTAGAAGTTGGAAATAAAGAACAAAAATCAAACAAAAAACTTCTAAATTCTAATTTTACAATCATGTCACCCCTACGGGGTTTATTTGGGTCATTGTGATTTCTTTTATGCTACAATCATGTCACCCCTTCGGGGTTATTTAAAAGTCGAAAGGCGAAAGTTTTAAAAATTGAGCTAAGGCGGAATTCGGATTTCGGAGGGCGGAATGAAAAAAAGTCGAAAGGCGAAATCTATATTTTTATACATATAATACAACAGATTGAAAATCATATTAATACAAATTCCTTCTACCTTCTACCTTATAAACCGTAATTCGTAATTGATCTATTTTTCTCGTGTTGTGACGTAGTAGAGGGCGGTTTTCAGATATTTTTTCTCAAATTTGATGGTCATTTCTTCGACAAATTGTTCTTTTTGAGCGTTTTCAACCAAATTGATAGTACAACCGCCAAAACCGCCGCCCATCATGCGGGCTCCGACTATTCCGGGAGTGTTGTTGGCAGAATCCACTAAAAAGTCCAATTCGGGACAGCTTACTTCGTACTTTTCCTTCAATCCTAAGTGAGATGCTGCCATCAATTTGCCCATCAGAGGTAAGTTTTTAGCTTTGATAGCATCCACCATTTGATGCACTCTGTCATTCTCTTCCAGCACATATTCTGCTCTCATGTAGTCGATCGGGTCTATGAGTGCTTTAAATTGAGACAAATCATCCAAAGAGAGATCTCGTAGCGCTGTAACTCCCTCTTTCTTTTGCGATATGATGCCCACTACCCTCTCGCAGCTGGCTCTTCTCAGATTATATTCCGAGGAAGCCAGATTGTGTTTTACTCTTGAATTAAACAGAACGATAGATAGGTCTGAAAAATCGAATGGAATCTGTTCAAAATCGTAAGTTCTGCAATCCAGCTTCATAAAATGATCTTTTTTTCCAAAAAGTGAAGCCATCTGGTCCATCAAACCACACTGCACTCCGATGTAGTTGTGTTCCGTTGCTTGTGCAATGAGAGCCAAATCCAAAGGTGCAAAACCCAGATTAAAGAGCGAGTTCAGTCCTTTAGCGAAAGCTACGCAGAGTGCGGCAGAGGATGACATTCCTGCTCCGGTAGGAATATCGGAGTGAATCAGGAGATCAACGCTTTGAATCTCCTCCCCCCTTTTTTTCATTTCTTTAATAACACCATAAAAATAAAGAGCCCACTGCTTTTTAGGAGGATTAAAGAGGTCAAACTCCACAGTCTCATTAAATTGCGGGGAAAAGATACGAATAACGGGAAAAGGATCCAAACCGCCGTGTTTAGCCATCACAACATAAAATTGCTGGTCTGTAATCGTCGGCATCACAAATCCTTCGTTGTAGTCGGTATGCTCTCCAACCAGGTTAATTCTACCGGGAGATGAGAATAAACGCCCGTAGATTCTGTAATAATCTTTGAATTGCTCTAGAAGTCGTGCTTGTATCATAAAAAGAGTTGTTTACCACCAAATAGCGTAAAGAATGATCAGAATAATAATAATGAGTGCTGCGCCCCATTTGAATTGCGAAGTTGTTTTAAACATTCCGGGTTCAATTTTAACCACCTTATCCGGATCGGATTTGTTTTCAATTTTCGCAAAAATCCATATTGTTAGCAAGCAAAGAAGGAATACATATCCCATTCTATCGAGAAAGGGGATATCAGGTAATCCCAATTTAAAGGCTAATGAGTAAATAAAAGTACCTAGTGCGGCAGCTAATGCGCCGTTTGGAGTTGCTTTTTTGTAGAAAAATCCGGTTAAAAATATGGTCAATGCTCCGGGACTGATAAAGCCGGTAAATTCTTGAATGTACTGGAAAGCCTGATCCAATCGGGTTAAGAGAGGAGCAACCATAATGGCAATCAACATCGATATGACGGCGGTAATTCGTCCGATGGTAACCTTTTTGCTTTCAGGTATTTCTCGTTTCACAATCACCGGATAAATATCCATGGTAAAAATGGTTGAAATGCTATTCATCATAGAGGCTAATGAGGATAAAATAGCTGCAACCAGAGCAGCAAAGGCGATTCCTCTGATTCCGGAGGGAATTAATGTCAGGAGAATAGGATAAGCGTGATCCGGTTTTTCTACGACTATCATCCCTTTTTGATGGAGTAAAAATGCGATGATGCCGGGTACAACCACGATCAAAGGAATCAATAATTTTAGAAAACCTGCAAAGAGTATACCTTTTTGTGCTTCGGGAATCGACTTGGCTGCCAAAACCCTCTGAATAATATACTGATTGCATCCCCAGTAGTAAAGATTAGCTACCCACATGCCGCCTAAAATCACACCCAGACCGGGCAAATCATTATAAGAAGGATGAGATTTATCTAAAACCATGTCAAATTTTTCAGGTGCATCATTAAAGAGAGATTTGAGTCCCGTTAAAAAAGAGCCCTCTCCCAAGGTAGAAGTTGCCACAACGGTAACAATAATTCCCCCCAATATTAAAAAGAAAACCTGAATCACATCGGTCAGCGCGACTGCTTTGAGTCCCCCATAGACAGAGTAAACCATTGCAAAGAGTGCTAACAATATAATACTCCAAAAGAGGGAAATTCCCATCATGTTGTGTACTGCCAAAGCACCTAAATAGAGAATCGACGTCAAGTTGATGAAAATAAAAACAGCCAGCCAAAAGATAGCCATCACCACTTTAACCCGCTTATCAAAACGTTGTTCCAAAAACTGAGGCATAGTAAAGATCCCTTTTTTGAGATAGATTGGAACAAAAAAGATAGCAATAAGGATTAATGTCAACGCTGCCATCCATTCGTAGGATGCAATCCCCAATCCAATTTTAAAACCGGATCCAGACATCCCGATAAACTGTTCTGCACTGATATTAGCTGCAATCAGCGAAGCACCTATTACCCACCATGGGAGTGCCTTGGAAGCCAAAAAGTAGTCACTGGCATTTTTTTTCTTTCCTTTAGGTTCTCTGGAAACCCATAAACCGATACCTATAACGGTGAATGCATAAATCGCAAATACGATATAATCTATTACTGCAAATTTCATGTTGGAATATTATTTATTCATTTTCATCAGTTGAGAGCTCTTCTATAAGTGGAGTATAGAATTTCTTTAGGAATCGCCTTTGTTGACTTCTGTTACCCAGTCTGTAAGAGAATGAGGGTAATCCTTTCTCCGGAGATTGCACACGATGTTTTGTTTTGGTTTTACTAATCGCCTCATTAAAAGATTTTTCCGATGAAAACCCATACATGTTATTATTTTCAAACTGGAAGAAGAAAAACTTCTGATCAAACTCAAAATAGATGTACAACCTATTTCTTGAGCCTCGTTTTTCAATCACAATAATTCCCGGAATTTCTTTATACACTTGTTGAGAACCACAAATGATTAAGGGAAGAGTAGTTTGAGAAATAAATGCGGAAGTTTCTTTATCCCAAGAGAAACTGATATCTGAAAACAGGAATTGCACTCTCAATTTTTCAGGCAATCTTCTCACCTGCCCCAAAGCTGTTTGATCATCACGATATTTTTGATAATCTTTAGGTCCCAAGATATTATAGATTGCATCCTGATAGGCTTCATCACCGGAAGGATCAAAAAAGTCGAGAGAGGTAGATTCCTGAATAGTTTTATTCATCACTTTCATCGCATTATCATTGAAGAAGAAATCGATCGATGTAGTGAGGTGCATCTCAGCAGAGTCAGCTTTCATAAAATTGAGAATCGTTCCGTCTGTAATAAAATCAACCCTACCTAGTTTAGCTCCCATGTCAATTGCCCCCGTACCTGTTGAGATGCACTCATTCTTTTTCAGTCGAATAATTGTACCCGGCACGGAAGGATCCTCAAGTTTCTCTTTCGCTGCTGCTCTATATTCCTGAGACTCATGATCATAAGTAATAAAACCTTGAACAGATATATATTCTGCATCATTAAATTGATCCTTTGCTACTCCAAAAGCGGTATAGATTCTTCCTGTTCTGTTGGACGAGGCAATAGCCACAACCGCTTTACGGTCATTTACATCCTTACTTTTTTGATCAATTTCCAGGAAGATCGAATTAGGATTAACCTGTTGCATAATCCTAAAACGGGCATATTTTACAGAATCACAATCGTGAATAAACTCAACACCTCCAACAAAGGTGAGAAATGTATCAACGCTATTGAGTTGCATTCTTCCATCAAAAGCAAAATGGGGACTCAATTTAAAATCTTTGTCTAACGGAATAGATCCAATTCCCTGTGTAGTTTTATAAAACCAAATTGTATCCAATCGAATCGATTGAATCATTTGATTTTCGTCTATATAGTCAATAAATCCGGAACCTTTGAAATCGATTGCAGTATAAATATTGACAACACAGTTATAGATTTCATGGAATTTATTTTTTCTTCCGGCTAAAATTCTTGAATCGTAGAGAGTAGGTATTTTTGCTTCTTCCAAAATTGTAACTTCACCATCTTTAGGAAAGACTGCTGCGTCACCAACATGAATAAATCGCACTCCATGTGCATTAATCACATTTTCACCAAAGTCGAATTCTGCTGCAGTCGCACAAAACTGAAGTCCTCTCATCCCCGAATCGGTACATATCAACTCATTCCCTTGGCTCACCATATCTACCAATTCACGAGATGGGGTCCCATTGATATCAATATCTTTGTATGGGTCATCATCCCATTTGAATTTCAATATCTGTTGATCAATTGTATTCCATTCGAAGGCTTTAGCTTTGGCTTTAAATTCATTCCTAACAAAAAGCACTTCTGATGCCTCTCCATTTGCCACAAAATTTCCAATTCTGGTTTGGAAATCAACATGAGAATGGTAGTTATTTGTAGAAAAAGCAACCTGATCGGGATTATTCCTATCATAAATACGAAGATTAGCCGTATCAGCCAGCAATTCGTGATGTTTAAAGTTAAAATGAGTTGAGGTTAAGTCTGCTTGTTTAAACTTAAAAATCCCTCCTCCGTACATTCCATGAGATGTAACAATGGTATGACCTGTCAATGTTCCCTCACCAAAAATATCAACAGGAGTATCAGTAGTATAATGGTACATCTGGTCTTGATAAGGTGCCCAGAGCATATTTGTATTTTTGACCGAAGCTATGGGGAACTCCGTTTCGGCCAATTCAGGCTCTACATGATGTTTGTGAATATATCCTGACGTGGAATCCAGATAAAAAATAAAGTCGTCCGAAAAAGAAGTTGAGGTTTGAAAATCAATTTTCCCTCTTCCTCTCAAACCACGATTACTCAAATCAATTATACTAGTATATAGCCCCCTATTCTCATACATAGGCAAATCGGTAGTTTGATGCACAAATCCCAGTGAGAAATCGGGTCGGATCATCAAAGGTTCCGAAATATCGGGGAAAATTCCACCTGAAATTAAGCGACCATTGAAGGTCAAAGAATCGATAACGAAATTATCTAAATTTTTTATAGTAAATAGATCCACGTGATACCAAAATCGCTCCCTATCGTAAACTCCATTCAACACAAAGGGCTGATCATAAAATACTTTTCCAGCTTTTCGACTTTCAAACATCGGGTAATCCGGATGATCGGTTTTCCCTGACTTATTACCGGGAAGATCAATATAGAGAGTGCCTGCTAACTCTTCTATCGGAGAGTTAACTCTTCTCAGTTGGTACTCACCATACATATTCATTCGTCCTGTTCTATCTTCTGTGTACATAATCAGTGAGTCTATCACATCAATATCCACCAAAAATCGATCATAATCAAATTTACAGTTAGAAGCAACAAAATCAAATAACCCTGCTCTTAATACCCCTGAAAAAATCATATCCCGATTTTTCTTCACCACTACTTTTTCATCAGTTGGATAAACATTGACGATCTGCGCGTCACTCAAAATAAAAAACTCACATCCGGTTACCTTTAAGTCAAAAGTGGTTAAATCTATAGTGGCATAGTGTGTTTTGGATTCCAAAAGTATATTATCATAATCTTTCATTCCCACTTCATTATTCAAATACTGCGTTAACTTTTTACGATAATGTACCAAATTTTTATTGATATCATATTCAACAAAACCATTAGCTGCCAGTTCAATAATCATCGCTTTTATATCCGTTTCAGATGCTCTAAAATAGTACACAATCTGATTCAGTGTAACGGGTTTAAATTGATTAGAGTAGTACATATCATAGAGAGTGCGCATAGGATGAACTTCATTATAACCCTGTAGTTTTTTCATCCTTCCATATTCATAATAGTTCTGTGACTCAAACAGAGCCTTACTGTCGCTCGTATTACCCACCAACGGTTTAATTTCTATTCTCTTCTGGTCGGTTTTCCATTGAATAGATTCTGCCGTAATTTCCATTTTATGATAGGTATCAAAAAAAGGAGATCGTCCAACACCATATTTTGGTCTGGATACTATCAACTCTTTGGTATCTTCTGTGTACTTAAAGTTAGCCGAAGGGTGGAATATAGAATCCTGCTCCATATATATGCTAACATGAGCATCATTAGCCAGAACAGCTCCCGGTCTGAAAAGATAACTCGCTGATTCAACAGAAATAATAGGTACTTTTTCTTCATTTTTCACCAACAACTTGGCCAAACGCTCTCCATCTGAAGAACCTTGAATGGAGGCACCCCGCAATTGAAATCCCCCAATATAATCCACATTTTTGTAGATCTCCTGAATCGCCAGATAATTATCGTAACTCTTAAAAGTGGGATAAAGTGCTTTTTCTTCTGTTACTGCCACTCCCGCTTTATCCTCTAACACACCTTTGATTGGATAAGAAAAAAGATCGGGATAATTTAAAGAAGCATTTTCAACGTAAATTTTAGGGAAACGGGTATCAATCGTATAAGATTCAAATTTAGCAACCACATTGTACAATCCCGCTCTATCCCAATTCAGTTCTCCGGTTGTACCAACCCATTTAGAAGTGGAAGGATAGTATCTACCGGTTGTTTCAAACACCACAACGCTATCCTGCTTGGAGCGTCCCACTAAGTTCACATCATCAAATGCAATATAGGGTTCTTGATCGACACCTATTGATTCAGCCAAGCCGTATACTATCCAGGTAGCATTTTGTTCAGCTGCAATAATATTATCCGTAAAAAAAAGGGTATAATTTTCAATGATGTGAGTAAATAATACTCCTTCATTAAGTACGTGATATTTTAGCATCTTTCCCCAATTTTCATAATCCGCTCCAAATTCAGATTCCATAAAAACCAAATAAGCATTAATCACCGATTCAAAATGGGGAAAAGGACGCATCCTTTTCTGCAACATAGTATTAGCTACATCAATAAAGACAAGTTGACTTTCATCGCTTTGAAAAGGATTTTCCCAAAATTGAACAAATTTCTCATGCAATTGATTAGCCTCTTTTTGCTTGTCTTGAGGTAATGTCTCAAAAAACTGCTTCATCTCCTCAACAGTCAATGAAGGATTGGTTGAAAAAGTGCTAAAACGTTGTCCGAAAAGCAGTAAAAAGGAGGTGCTAAAAACCAATAAGAATAGGAATCGTTTCATAAGAAAGATTAAGTTACAATTTGCAAAGATATAAATTTTATTTAATAAAAAACAGTTTTAAAATAGATCTCAATCTATCATTTTTAAAACCCCCTGAGGAGCTAAAACAAAACAGGAACGAGCCGGTATATAAAGTCTGAGATGTGAAACACCGGCGATAGGAAAAGTTTTGTAAATAACTGTAGGATCTAACTGATTGAACCCACCGAATAGTTCATCATCACTATTTAAGATTACTTTATACTCCCCTTTTGGAGCATAAACTTCGTAATCCGTATAGGATTGAGTTGGATGAAAATTGAAAACAAAAATTAGTTCTCCTCTTATATACACTAAAACCTGTTCCTCAGTATTTCTAATTATAGGACGGGGATTGGAAAGAAAGATGGGATATTTGTTTACCAGTTCAATCATCGATTGATCAAACTTATTAAGTTGAGTATATTTCAGGTTTTCATCATCTACTAAATTCCACTGGCGACGTGCATAGTAACAGGACCAATTGTTTCCTTCTCTGGGAAAATCGATCCACTCAGGGTGTCCAAACTCATTACCCATAAAATTAAGATAACCCCCTTGCGACAAGGTTAGTGTAACTAAACGAATCATCTTATGCAGTGCGACTCCCCGATCCACAATCAGAGAATGGTTCGATATTTCCATTCCGGTATACATTTCCTCATCTATCAATCTAAAAATGAGCGACTTATCTCCTACCATTGCCTGATCATGACTTTCTGCATAACTGATGGTCTGCTCTTCTACTCTCTTGTCGGTCATTTTAAAAAAGATATCTCCTACATGCCACTCCTCATCGGGTATCTCTTTGATAATCTTACCCCAAAAATCAGCAATACCCATTGACATTCTGTAATCAAATCCGATTCCACCTTTTTCAACTGGAAAAGCCAATCCCGGAATCCCACTTACATCTTCTGCTATGGTAAAAGCATTTGGATTCACTTGTTTGATCAGCATATTTGCCAATTGCAAATAGGTTAAGGCATCCCAATCCACATTATCATCAAAATATTGAGAATAGTTTAAAAAATCAACACCAATACCATGATTCCAATAGCACATACTGGTTATTCCATCAAAACGAAAACCATCAAAACGGAACTCTTCCAGCCAATATTTCAGATTAGAGAGAAGGAAAAAGAGAGTCTCCATTTTCCCATAATTAAAACATCGGGAATCCCAAACAGGATGTTGTCCCTTTTCTCCTCCATGAAAATAGAGTGTTTCTGATCCATCCAGTCGTCCTATCCCCTCTTTAACATTAGACACAGCATGTGAATGAACCAGATCCAATATCACGGAGATATTCAGTTCATGGGCAGCATCGATCAACGCTTTTAACTCCTCCGGGGTTCCAAAACGCGATGAAGGCGCAAAATAGTTGGAAACTTGATAACCAAATGAGCCATAATAGGGATGTTCCTGTATTGCCATCAACTGGATCGTATTATAGCCCAATTGAGCTATTCTGGGAAGAACCTCTTGAGTAAACCGAATATAAGTTGAAACTTCCGGTTCTTGGGAAGACATTCCAATATGAGCTTCATAAATCAGAGGAAAATCGGGCTTTTTAGGAGAAGTTGCTCTCCACTCATAGGATTGAGGTGGATCCCATACTTGAGCTGAAAACTGCTTTGTTTCCTGATCCTGATACGCTTTAGTCAAATAAGCAGGCAAACGATCATCAGCACCATCGCTCCAAACCATCCAAACACGATAGAGATCACCATGAGATAAAAAAGAAAGGGGCAACCTAATTTCCCAATCTCCATTTCCAATAGGTTTGAGTTGGTACTGTGGTAATACTTGCCAATATGAAAAATCACCAATTAAGTACACTGCATTGGCATTGGGTGCTTTTTCTCTAAAAACCCAATCCCGTTCAGTTTTATGTAAACCGTAATAAAGATGATTGTTAACCTTGTCTTTTAACAAGAATTTCCCTTGAGTTATTTCCAGTTCCGTAATCAGTCTACGTCTCGACCTATACACTATCTTTCTTTCAAAAGGCTTAAGATAGGGATCCAGTTCAACTAAAGGTTGGCGTTTCATACTCTCCATTTATAAAATAAAAAACGACGATCTATAAGCCGGATTCTGTGATCTTCTGTCATTTATCTAGGCTTCAAGTCACCCTAAAGCTCTATCGACCTACCCTCCGGGTCGGACGAGCAGCCCTCAAACCCCGGTATATTTGGTCTTTCAATCCATAAGGTTTACCCACGTATAGTATCACTACTTACGTTGTGAGCTCTTACCTCACATTTTCACCCTTACTCCATACATGGAGCGGTTATTTTCTGCGGCACTAGCTGTGACTAAAAATAGTCCCTTCCTGTTAAGAAGTATGGTGCTCTATATTGTCCGGACTTTCCTCTCCCCTCTCGGGCAGCGACAGAACGACCGTCGTTTTTTTTATTATTGTGCAATCATGACAGGCATGATCAGCATCAGTAAATCCTCATCCTCCTCATTTTCTGATGGCAGAACCAATGCAGCTCTACTAGGTTCTGACATGTGTAGTTCAACCTCAGTAGAATCCATATTTTCAAGAATCTCTCTTAAAAACTTGGAATTAAAACCAATATCCATCGGTTCTCCGGTCAACTCACCATGAATTGTTTCTTCAGCCTTATTAGAGAAGTCAAAATTTTCAGCACTCAAAGTAGTCAACTCATCAGAAAGTCCAATTCTCACTTGATAAGTGGACTGATTTGAATATATTCCCACTCTTCTGATAGAATTTAGAAAATCTACTCTATTTACTCTGTAAATAATAGGGTTGTCTTTAGGAATTACGGATTCATAAGCAGGGAATCGACCCTCTCTGAGAGAAGAGTACAGAATCATATTTTCAAAAGCAAAACTCACAAAGTTGGATGTAGGAGATGTGGTATAATCTACTTGAACATCGCCCACAACTGAAGTTAACACAGTTCTTAAATGATTCATTGGCTTTTTAGGAAGTATAAAAGATGCAAATTGATCAACTTTTACACCAGTATTCCTATAACGAGATAATTTATGCGCATCAGTAGCAACAAAGGTAATATGTTCTTCTGATAATTCACAGAAAATTCCCATCATATTGGGACGAAGTTCATCATTACCGGCTGCAAATAGAGTTTTAGAAATCGCACGTTGTAAAACTTGAGCATCAATATGAAAAGTTTGCGGATCTTCCATTGGTTTTAAAAGTGGAAAATCAACCCCATCAAAACAGGGAGAGTCATACTCTCCTTGACCTGCGGTAAATTTAACATGAGTTAACTCCTCATTAACCTCAAAAACCACCGGAACATCAGGAATCAATTTGAGCGTTTCCATCAACAGACGAGCAGGAATAGCAACTGATCCTTCACCTTCAACATGAGAAAGTTGGATCACAGCAGTCATTGTAGTATCAATATCAGAGGCTGTCAGTGTCAACCTGTCCCCTTCTATCTGGAAAAGAAAATTATCCAACATAGGAACAGTATTACCGCTACTGATTACACCGTTTAGGGCATTAAGGTTTTTAAAAAGAGAATCACGACTTACAATAAAATTCATAGTATACTTTGTTTTAATTCAACTTGCAAATGTACAATTTTTTTTTATAAGAACGACTAAATATGTAAAAAAGGAATAAAAGGTGGAATATTAAAAAAATGAACCAAAATTAAATAGGTAATCAGTGTAGAAAAAAGAGCAAACAATAACCCCCAAAGAAAGGCAGGAAGGTGAGTTGTTTTCGCTAACAGCGTTGCATCACCGGCATTTTTTGATTGAAAAATAGAGAGATAAAAAACAATCCATGCAGAAACAAAAGCTTCAACCCCAATAAATGTTGCATACAGTAAAGCAGCCACCCTAATCCAATATATTTGATTCCAATAGATTAGAAAACCATTTAATAAAACAAATCCCAACACCCATATAATACCATAACGGTTTCTTATCCATAGTATCATTGCAAACAAAGAAATTATTGTAAGGGTTATGAGAAAACCTCTTTCGTAGCCGACCGAAATCATGTAAAATGAAAAATAGGCAAAAAGTGATGAAAATAGATAACCTGAAATGGAGACCATGAATGAGGAAAATTTGGAGGGCATAGCAGCCACCATCGTTCCTGATTTGTCTTTAAAAAGTTCTATTTTTTTTGGCTTTCCACCCAGCAAAAGTGCTATCAACAGATGTCCTAACTCATGAATCAAAGTGTTAATAATATTAAAAAAAGGTCCTATAACAGGAATTTTAGGTAACACCAGTGCCAAACCTAAAAATATATAAATGAGAGGAATATGGCGAAAGGTAAGTTCAAGCATACGAACAATGAATAAAATCAGTCGCAAAAATAGGATTTTTATTTCTAAAAAAGCGTTCTTAAAATGGGAGAATTCAAAATAAAATCCGAAAAAGATCGTTTATTGAACTGTATAGAAAAATAGAAGTATAATCTATCCTTACCGAGAAACTATGAAAAAAAGATCTATTATTGTTTTTTTACTCTTTTTTACCTTTTCTTTTTGTGGCCATGCACAAAACATCACCGCAACTGCACACTTGGATACCAATCAAATTACCATCGGAGACTACTTGAATATCACTGTTAAAGTGAATACGACTCAAGATCAGCAGATCCTTTTTCCTATTATGGATGAAAAATTTCTAGAACTACTAGAAACCCCATTTGATTGGATAACCAATTCCCCAATAGATACTGTTTTAGAAAATAATCAAATCACATTAAGTCAAAAACTCACCATTATTGTTTTTGATTCCGGAAGCTATACCTTCCCCCCTATTCCATTTTTTAACATAGACTCCTTACTGATTGCTCAATCTAATCCATTACATTTTCATGTAAGTACTATTGCTGTTGATACCACTGCTGCTTACAAAGATATCAAACCGATATTAAAAGCTCCATTTGGACTCCATGAATTGTGGCTCTACCTAAAAAAATATGGATTGCTCATTCTGTTGAGTTTGATCCTCATCGGAATCATTACATATCTATTGGTTCGTTATTTTAAAAATAAAAAGAGAAGAAAACCCCGTGAAGTCAAACATGTAATTCCTGTGGAAGAAGCACATATCATCGCTTTACGTGAATTGGAACTATTGAATCAGAAAAAACTTTGGGAAGCCGGAAAGGTTAAACAATATTATTCCGAATTGAGTGAGATCATAAGAGTGTACATTGAAAATAGATGGCAAATTTCTGCTATGGAGATGGTAAGTAACGAAATTCTTGCAGCATTACAGGAAAAATCGGTTATAGAAGAGGAAATTAAACGTGTTAACAAGATGTTTGTAATGGCTGACTTAGTCAAGTTTGCTAAATGGAATCCACTACCATCTGAGCACCATCTTGCCTTTCAATTCGGCAAACAGTTTGTGGAAAATACAGCAAAAACAGAAAGTAGTGTAGAGCAAAACGAGAATAACCCACATCAAGAAGGAGGTCCCGATGAATAAACTCCTATCTATACTCAAGGATATTGAATTTGCTGATCCTCATTATTTCTATTTACTGCTACTGATTATTCCAATCGTAGCGTGGCAGATTTGGAAAAGGAATAAAATGCAAGCATCATTCATAATCCCTTCCTTTGAACCATTGCACAAAGTATCCTCCGGTTGGCGTGTACGCTATCGCTGGACTCCCTGGGTTTTCCTCGGAGCTTCGTTCCTATTTGTTATCATTGCCCTGGCACGACCTCAATCCTCATTCAGACTTAAAGATATTGAAGTGGAAGGGGTCGACATTGTCATTGCCTTGGATATCTCAGGGTCAATGAAGGCTATGGACTTTAAACCAAACAGACTGGAAGCCTGTAAAAAAGTGGCAACCGAATTTATCGAAGGAAGACCCACTGATAGAATTGGGCTCGTGTTGTATGCTGGTGAGGCCTTTACACAATCTCCTATTACAAGCGATCATCAAACACTGTTAGGACTCCTTGATCAAGTCAGATTTGACATCATTGAAGATGGTACTGCCATTGGAGACGGATTAGGGACAGCCATCAACCGCTTAAGAGATAGTGATGCAAAGAGTAAAATTATTATTCTGCTCTCCGATGGAGTGAATAACAGAGGATATATAGATCCTATTTCCGCCGCTGAAATCGCCAAAAATCAAAAAATCAAAGTCTATACCATAGGTGCCGGATCAATGGGTAAAGCACCCTATCCCGGACCACTGGGACCGGTATACATTGACACGGAAATTGATGAACAACTTTTGAAAGAGATTGCCTTAAGCACAGGAGGAAAATATTTCAGGGTTACCAATAATGAGAAACTGAAAGCAGTTTACACCGAAATAGATAAAATGGAAAAAACATTGCTGAGTGAGAAAGTTTATGAAAATAAATCGGATCTATTCTCCCCCCTCCTTTGGATAGGCTTTATTCTTTTTTTAATCTATATCATCTCTAATCACTTTATTTTTAAGAAAAACCCATAATTTTAAAAGTTTGACACTATGTTTCGCTTTGAACATGAATCTTATTTATACGCGCTTTTGTTAGTTCCAATTTTGGTTCTGGCTTATATCATATTTTTTAAACATCGACAGAGAATACTCAATCAATACGGAGATAAATCATTAATTCAATTGTTGATGCCGGATCGATCAACCACAATACAACATATCAAATGGAGTTTTTTAATGATTATCCTCTCACTTTTCATCATTGCATTGGCAAATCCTCAAGTAGGAAGTAAACTTGAAAAAGGAAAGAGAAAAGGGGTTGATATTATGGTCTGTCTTGATGTATCCAATAGTATGTTGGCACAAGATTACCAACCAGACAGATTAGGAGCAGCGAAAATGTCATTAACCCGTTTCGTTGATCAATTGAAAGGAGATCGTATCGGATTGGTGATTTTTGCCGGAAAAGCGTTTATACAACTTCCGATTACCAGTGATTATGCGGCTGCTAAAATGTTTATCAACTACGTTAATCCAAGTATGATTAATACCCAGGGAACTGACATCTCTGCCGCATTAGATTTAGCCACTGCAGCACTGATCCCTCAAAATGAGAAAAATAGTGGAGAGATCTCGAAATTAAATCAACTGAACTCAAAAGTAATTATACTGGTCTCCGACGGAGAAGATCATTTTGAAGAAGCAGTGGATATCACTCAAAAAATTAACAAAATGGGGATTATTGTTCATACCATTGGGATTGGTTCAACCAAAGGAGAACCGATACCCACTACTGATCGATATGGAAATATTACTTATAAAAAGGATAGTGAGGGGAATACTGTCATCAGCAGACTGAATGAAAAGATATTGCAAGATATAGCTTATGCAGGGGCAGGATCATATGTACACGCCTCCAACGCCTCCATTGGATTTGAAACTATTGCTGATGAAATTGACAAAATGTATAAATCTGATTTAAATGAAGTTACATTTAGTAAATATGAAAGTAGATATCAAGTCCCCCTATTATTGGGAATTCTATTTTTGGTTATTTATCTTATACTGTTTGATGTAAAATCAACCTGGACCTCTTTCCTAAAAAGACAACAAGCTTTCTTTCTCTTTAAGAAAAAAACAGCTATACTTTTGCTTCTCTTCCTTCCATTGGGAGCAATTCAAGCACAAACTATCGATGAAATTTCAGCCTTAAGACAAGGTAATAGAGATTATGAACAGGCGGAAAAGATTCGTAAAGAGGGTATGGATCTATTATACAAGGGGGGAGAAGTGAATGAACGTCTCGGAAAAGAGAAACTCAAAAAAGCTGCACAACTCTATCAAAAAGCGGAAACAAACTACCGTAAATCAACACTGACTACCCCTCAACACACCAAAGGTCTGTACAACTTAGGCAATAGTTTTTACAGACAAGAAAAGTATGAAGAAGCGGAAAAGCTATTTCAACAGTTAGCAGAAAATACAAAAAATGACAAAAAAACCAGAGCACGTTCCTACCATAATATGGGTAATGCACTCATGAAACAGGAAAAATACCAGGAAAGTATAGATGCATACAAGAAATCTTTAAAGATCAATCCTTCTGATCAGGATACCAAATACAATCTCGAATACGCCAGACGCAAACTAGTTCAACAACAGCAACAGCAACAGCAACAGCAACAGCAACAGCAACAGCAACAGCAGCAGCAACAACAACAGCAACAACAAAAGCAACAACAACAGCAACAACAAAAGGATAAAGAGAAAAAAGAGGAGGAGAAGAGAAAAGAAGCCGAAAGAAATAGAGATGATAAACGTCAGCTTGATGCATTGCAACAAAATGAGCGTAATACTCAAAAAAAGATCCAAAAACAACACGAAAAAGGAAAAAGTAGTAATCAAGAAAAAGATTGGTAATGGAGAATTTTATATTTGCATTTTTTGTCATTTACACAGGCATGCTCTTTTTAGTGACATGGCTGACCTCTCGTAAAGCCACTAATGAAACCTATTTCACAGGTAACCGTAAATCTCCCTGGTTTGTTGTAGCCTATGGCATGATCGGTGCATCATTATCAGGTGTAACATTCATGTCGGTTCCCGGAGATGTTGCCAATACCCAATTTACCTATTTTGCTGTAGTATTAGGCTATATTTTGGGTTATCTCGCCATCGCCTTTATATTGCTACCATTGTACTACAAACTCAATTTAGTCTCTATTTATCAGTTTTTAGGAACCCGATTTGATTCTGTTGCTCAAAAAAGTGGCAGCATGCTATTCATCATTTCACGAATGGTGGGCTCTGCCTTACGCATGTATCTTGTGATTTACGTGCTTCAATTTTTCATCTTTGATGCCTGGGGAATTCCGATATGGGCTACTGCAATTTTCATGATCTTTATCATTTTCCTTTACACCTTTAAAGCAGGTATTAAAACCGTAGTTTGGACAGATTTACTGCAAACCACCTTCCTTTTGGGAGCGATGGTACTTACTATTTTGGTTATTCACAAAGGGACTTCATGGGGATTCTCAGATGCGTTTGCATTAATGAAAAGTGAAGGACATACTAAAATCTTTGATATAGACTGGAAATCACATACTCACTACCTAAAACAGATCCTGGGTGGAATGTTTATCACCATTACTATGACCGGTTTAGATCAGGATATGATGCAAAAAAATTTAACCTGTAAAAACTTGAAAGATGCACAAAAAAATATGCTTACTTTCTCCGGTATATTGGTGATTGTAAACGCATTTTTCCTCTATTTAGGCGGATTATTACTCATATACGCTCAACATAAAGGAATCGATTTGAGCCAGTTGATAGCTACAGGACAAACTGATAAAATATTCCCAACGATTGCTTTTCATCATTTGGGATTAGGAGCCGCTGCGCTCTTCGTTATTGGATTGATTGCAGCCGGTTATTCCAGTGCAGACGGTACTTTTGCTGCCATTACAACCAGCTTCTGTTTTGATATTCTGGATATGAAATGCTGGGCAAAAGATGAAGCGCATGAAACCAGAATCAGACGCTGGACACACTTTGGAATGTCACTCGTTTTTTTGGCCATCATTATTGTCTTTTCTCAGTTTCATAATGACTCCTTAATTCGGATTCTCTTTAAAATCGCCGGATATACCTACGGACCTATCCTCGGACTATTCGTTTTCGGAATGTACTCAAAACGAAAAATGAAAAAGCAGTACTATATTCCGATTGTCTCCATCATCTCTCCTACTATTATTTACTTTTTAGCTAAACTGGCTCCTATTTGGATTGGATATCAATTTGGATTTGAATTGATTCTCATGAATGGTGCTTTGACCCTACTCCTACTCTACCTTGGAAGCTATAAACCGGAAGTAAACAAATTTAATGTTTAAAGTTCAACACAATGTTAATCAAACAAATAGAAAACTATAACCTTTATCTCTGCTCACAATCTCCAAGACGAAAAGAGTTGCTCAAGGGTATGGACCTAACTTTTGAAGTGCTCAAAACTAATGTTGAAGAAAGCTATCCTCCATCTTTATCCCCCGTTGAAATTGCAGAATACCTCTCGAATCTCAAACTATCTGCAATTCCTATGGATCAATATCCTGAGAATTCAATTTTTATCGGTTGTGATACCATTGTCGTTTTGGGTCAAACAATAATGGGAAAACCGGCTAATGAAAAGGAAGCTTTTGAAATTATTTCTCAACTATCCGGCAGAAAACACAATGTAATTACAGGAGTAACAGTAGCCCGTAAAAATAGAAAAATTACCAGCCACCGAACCACAATTGTCAGTTTTAAAGAGTTTACTTCCGAAGAGATCGATTATTATATCAAACGATACAAACCTTATGATAAAGCAGGCGGATACGGAATCCAGGAATGGATCGGATTTATTGGAATAGACTACATCGAGGGCTCCTTTTACAATGTTATGGGATTTCCAACAAAATTGGTATACGACATGCTAACCGAAATCATCCAAGATTAACAATCCTGTAATCCTGTAATCTTAAAATCCTAATCCTATTAATCTTCTAATCCTATGAATCCTAGTTTAATCCCAGTCCCACTCAGATGAAATCTGTAATTTTTCCACCTGATATTCCTTCTTGCCACTAAACCCTAGCAAAATATTATATCCATCCGCAAACCATACTCTATTAAAAAAGGTATCCTTCATAGGTGGAGTAACAAGCACTTTAAACTCAATCCCAATTTTATCGATACGACACAAACTCAAAGCAGCTTCTTTGATATTATCACTATTGAAAGAAATCCAATCATCACTATCATATTGATCTATCGACTCATTGTATACGACATAAATAGATCTCCCTCCCCGGAAAGCATAATAAGATAAGCCTTTTTGATAATAATCGGTGATGGGCGTCGCTACTGAACTACCATGCTGAGGCTTTGGAACTAAATCATATCCCGCAGTATGCCCATCTAAAGCAAAATAATGATAATAAAGATCTTTGAAGAAGTAATTATAGGTTACCTCCTTATTTTTGGGATTCACAGTAGATGTTTCAGCATATTGTTCACCCAGCATAATCACAAAATCATCCTCCAACTCCCATAAATAATCACACTTAAAATTGTATTCATTATTAGGTTTTGTTGGAGAAGAATAGCCAACAGCTTCTCTCTCTTTGTAACTTTCACTGAAATAATATTGATATGCAGTGATTACTTCATTCTCACGACGCGGATCAAAAGTATAGGTAAAGTAACCCACTGTTGTTCTATTCTGCTTTTCAGCATAATAGCCGGCAACAAAATAGTTCTCATTTTTCAACACCAACAGTTTCATGGATTGAATTAAACCAAACGTAGTAGGTACGATAAATTGAGTGAAATCATTATTTTTATGTAGCGATAACAATTTCAATTGATGATCACTCTGTTTCCTTTTAACTGAAATATAATCATTGAGTAAAACAAGAATTTTCCCTTTTTCTGAGATTTGCACATCTTCAACATCAGAAGTTCTACCTTCAAAATCCGGGTTAAACAACTCCATCCATTCAATCTCCATATTTTGATTCAAAGCAACAGCCATAACATTTTGAATCACCTGATTTTCACCTTTGGTTACCAGTGTCAATGCAAAATAATTCTTGTCATTACTTTCAGCATAATAGGCCTCAGTTGTCGTTTTAGGATTCACTGCATAAGTGAAAATTTCATCAAATTCAAGCTTTGTGTTTTGTTGTGATCTTTCCGGTATAGAGGTTTCCGATGAAACCAACTTGATGGTCCTTGCCCGTGTATCATGAACAAAGAAAAAATGAATCAGTTGATCTCTTTTTATTTTGGAAGCTATATATTGATACTCTTTTGGATACTCTATCTCATTAACTTTTAACATTTTCGAGTTCAAATTATAATCTATAATTTGAGATTTTTCTCTTTGATGAGGAGAAGTGGCAGTTCTCTGCATAAAAAGAACAGAATTATCCTGTTGATCGATTACGCTCAATTTAGTATTTAAAATGTCATAATCTGGAATCACAGTTCCCTCCGGTTTTGACAAAACTCCATCTTGCGCTGAAACTTGAACAAAAAACAGAGCCGATAAAAGTGTAATGGTAATATTTTTCCAAAAAATCATAATATTAATTTTAAAATTATATAAACTCGAAACACAACTTGCAAAGATACAATGAAATTTCGGATTGTGGATTTCGGATTTAGATTTTTTTGCTTTTCCTGTCGTAATTGTTTCATTCCGCCTTCCGCCTTTCGACTTTCGACTTTCGACTTTATTTCTTATTTCGTATTTCTTATTTGGTATTTTAAATAAAAGGGGGGCAGGAAATTCATCGTACATCGGAAAATAAACAGCCCCACTCGCATATTAAAAACTTTGTATATCTTTGTAAACTAAAAAATATGGTTATCAACTTTAGGATTTACAATGGAAAAGAAGAGCATCTACTTAGACGACGTAAGGACTCCGGTTTCGCAAAACGAATGGATAGTTGTAAGAAATTACAACGAGTTTGTGGCTAAAGTATCTGAAATTGGATTTGAAAACATTGCAAAAGTGAGTTTGGATCACGATTTAGACAGATCTGCAATGGTTGAATGGGTTTATGGAGCTGCCAGGCACTACAAAATCAATTATTCAAAAATAAGAGAAAAAACGGGATTGGATTGTGCCCGCTGGCTAATTGAACAATGGAAAGAGGGAGAACCGGTATTTCCCGTCTATACACACTCCTCAAACGCCATTGGAGCATCTAATATCATGGGGTATATCAACAACTACAAGCATTTGTCCGGACTAAAACAAGACTGCATCCGGATTCAAATCAAACATACGGTGGAAAATCAAAACTCTGATTCAGAATAGATAAAAATTACTCTTTCCCGTTTTTAGTGTTTCCTTCAAATAGTTCGGGTAATCTTTTTAAATAGGCAATCTCTCTCCATTTTCTCCTTGCCTCATCAGCCGGAACACCAAAGAAGGTCATACCCTCGTCATTGATCGTTCTGTCGATTCCGGAGAATGCCAACACAGTTGTATTTTTAGCTATGTAAAGATCTTTATTAATACCTGCTTTAGCCCAAATAACGCAATCATCATCAATGAAAGTACAGCCTGCAATTCCAACTTGAGCACCGATAAAACAACGTTTTCCAATATGAGTATCGTGCCCTATCTGGACTAAATTGTCAAATTTAGTTCCTTCTCCAATTTGGGTAACCCCGGATACTCCTTTATCGATACAACAATTAGCACCTATTTCAACATCATCCTCAATGACAGTTGTTCCACAAGAATCAAATTTCACCCATCCGCCGGGACGTTTTTGAAAATAGCAAGCATCTGCTCCAATCGTAGAGTTGGAATGAATTACTACACGATCTCCAATCGTTGTATTGGCATAAATGGCAACATTAGAGTGAATGATACAATTTTCTCCAACTGTAACATCCTCTCCAATAAACACATTAGGTTGAATGATAGTACCTTTACCAATCTTGGCATTGGGATGAATCTGTTGATTTTGAGGAGTAAACTTGATATAATGATTCACCACCTCAAGGTAAGCCATGAGTGGATCTTCACAAATCAATAAAACTTTACCTTCCGGAACAGGGTACTCTTTATTGATCAATATAAAAGTAGCCTCACTACCCAAAACACGATCATAATATTTTTCATGATCAACAAATGAAAGATCTCCCTTTTCTACGGAATGTAGTTCATTGATACCGGTAATCGGAAAATCAACCTCTCCCTTAACTTCAATTTTCTGAGTTATCAGTTCTAAAAGCGAAGGTACGGATATTGGATTTTGAAATCTCATAACAATTTAATTGGATAATAAATAAGCAATTATGTCAAAGGTGGATACTATTATTTCACTCTTTCCGAGTACTTATTTGTTCTTGTATCAACTTTAATTCTTTCACCTGTTTCAATAAAAAGAGGAACAAATACTTCTGCACCTGTCTCAACAACCGCTCTTTTTTGTGCATTGGTTGCAGTATCGCCTTTAACACCGGGTTCTGTATAGGTTACTTCCAGATCAACATAAGCCGGAAGTTCACAAGATAATGGTGTATCAGTGTCAGCATGATACATTACTTCTACGCTTTGCCCCTCCTTCAACAAACCGGGATTAGAGATTAAATCTTCCGTGATCATAATTTGCTCATAAGTTTCCATGTGCATAAAATTATAGGAGGATTCACCTTCTTTATATAAAAACTGATAAGGTCTTCTTTCTACGCGAGCAATATCAATTTTTACTCCGGCAGTAAATGTATTATCAATAGTTCTTCCTGTTTTTAAATTTTTTAATTTTGTTCTAACAAATGCTGGACCTTTCCCGGGTTTTACATGTAAAAATTCAGTAATTACAAAAAGATCCCCATTGAGTTCTATACATAGTCCATTTCTAAAATCTGCAGTTGTAGCCATAAAAATTATAATCTAGGTTAATATTCTTTTATCATTTATATTTAATCAACCTGCAAAAGTACTGATTTTAACTGTATGATTTTATTAATTAATGTTAAGATAACTTAAAACATTCCATAAATCTATTGAGAATCAGCATTTTATAATTTTCTGGAAATTTTGGCTATCACCTCATTTTTCCATGAAGCGAAGGTTCCCTTTCGTATATTTTCCCTGGCTTTGGCTACCAAATCCATATAAAAATAGATATTATGTATGGTGCCTATCATAGCACCCAACATTTCATTGGCTACATACAAATGGCGTAAGTAGGCACGACTATAATCCTGATCTGCAAACAGGTCACTTTGTGGATCAATAGGAGAAAAATCGTACTTCCATTTCTCATTTCTCATATTCATCATTCCCTCCCAGGTAAAGATCATCCCATTTCTCCCATTTCTGGTAGGCATCACACAATCGAACATATCGACCCCCATACCTATTGCTTCCAGAATATTGGCGGGTGTGCCTACTCCCATCAAATATCGGGGTTTATCTTGAGGCAAAATAGAACAACACAATTCCGTAATTTCGTACATTAACTCAGTAGGTTCTCCTACTGAAACACCTCCTATAGCATTCCCTTCCATCTCTTTCGATGCAATATATTCAGCTGAACGTCTTCTTAATTCGGGAAAAACACTCCCCTGAACTATTGGAAAAAGAGTTTGATTTTTGCCATATTGGGGTTCCGTTTCATCCATCCTCACAATGCAACGATCTAACCACTGATGGGTAATTTGCATCGACTTTTTTGCATATTCATACTCACAAGGATAGGGAGGACATTCATCAAAAGCCATCATAATATCGGCTCCAATGATTCGCTGAATGTCGATTACCTTTTCCGGACTGAATAAGTGTCTTGATCCGTCAATATGAGATTGAAACCAGACTCCTTCATCCGGTTTAATTTTGCGTTTGTGACTCAACGAAAAAACCTGAAATCCTCCACTATCAGTCAACATAGGCTTATCCCAGCCGTTAAATTGATGTATTCCCCCTGCCCTTTCAAGCACTTCCAATCCGGGACGTAAATATAGATGATAGGTATTCCCCAATATAATTTGTGCTTTAACATCCTCTTTGAGCTGTTTAACATGCATCCCTTTAACAGCACCCACCGTCCCTACGGGCATAAAAATAGGAGTCTCAATTTCTCCACGGTCGGTATGTATCAATCCGGCACGTGCATTAGAGTGAAGATCCCAATAATTTATAGCAAACTTCATTTTGTTGATATTTTTTTTGCAAAAATACATCAAATTACAGTATATTTTTATATATTTGCAGTCCAAACCATTAACTAAATGCTGATTTTTTTAAAAACTCATCTCGTTGAGACTGTAGTTGTTGTATTGGGAGTGCTGATTTTCACACAGTTACTCTATTATCTTGTGCTTTTTTTTAAGTTTGCTTTCCATAAACCCAAACGTTCACTCCCAACTCAAAATTTGGGAATTTCAGTTGTTATTTCTGCAAAGAATGAAGCCCACAACTTAATTCACACTCTTCCTGTCATAGCAACTCAAAACTATCCACTGTTTGAAGTGATTGTTGTCAATGACCACTCCAATGATGGAACCAAGGAAGTGATTGAAGATTGTATAGCTCGCTTTCCCCACATCAAAATGGTACAATTAGACTCCTCTGTTACCAACGTGATCGGAAAGAAATTTCCCCTTTCTATCGGCATTAAAACAGCTATGTATAATCATCTGCTATTGACAGATGCCGACTGTATGCCTGCATCGGAAAATTGGTTGCAGTTGATGGCTGCCCATTTCAATCGTGAAAAACAAATCATTATCGGCTATAACCGTATTCAAGAAAGAAAAAATTGGATGAATAAGCTGATTCGTTATGAATTAGTTCACTATGCCATCCAGTTTTTCTCATACCATCTTATAAAAATCCCAATGATGGGGGTAGGAAAAAACCTGGCTTATACCAAAGAACTCTTTATTCAAAACAAGGGGTTTACCTCCCATTATCATATTCCTTATGGTGAGGATACTCTTTTTATCAATCGTGTGGCTACTTCTAAAAACTGTGATATTGAGTATAGTTATGAATCTCAGACGATCTCCAAAGATCCGTCTACAGTAAGAACCTGGTTTCGATTAAAGAAGAACAGAAATAAAAGCATCTCCCATTTTGCGACTAAACATCGTTGGCTATTAGGTGTTTACCACACTGTATCCGTTCTCATATATCCTATTTGGTTACTTCTTGTACTATTGATCCCCTGGGATCTAAAAACACACATTATTTTATTCAGTATGCTCCTCATCAAGTTAATCTTTCAACACATCGCATTCGGATTGGGAGCAAGAAAACTCAATGAAAAGGGAATTGTGCCCTTCCTGATCCTCTTTGATCTCATATCAACCTTCACCAACCCTATTATTTATATTCTTTCATCATTTAATAAAAAGTCATAATGGAAAAGATTAATTTAAGCACTTCCAAAGCACGGAGAGACTACTTGTTGTTAAGAGACGCTCTTGACCACGGGAATCAACAAGCATACGCAGAATTGTTGAAATTATATCGAGAACCTGTGTACTTTATGTTGCTGAAGATGATGAACAATCCCGACGACGCTGAGGATCTCACTATGGAAGCTTTTGGTAAAGCTTTCAGTAACCTGGAAAAATACTCTCCCGAGTACGCTTTTTCTACCTGGTTATTCAAGATTGCAGCCAACAATTGCATCGATTATCTGCGCAAAAAAAATAATATGCCCAAATGTGTGGATGAAGATCTGTTTGCCATGGAGGTAAAATTAGGAGATATTAATGGGGGATTGCCACAAACTCCCGAAGAAGCGATTATAGAAAAACAAAAAGTTGTTACTTTACGCCTTGCAGTCGATCAACTGCGCCCCAAATATAAAGAGTTGGTAGAATTACGCTTTTTTCAGGAGCTCTCCTATGAAGAGATCGCTAACAAGTTGGGAATCACTATCGGCAATGTTAAAATCCAGATTTTCAGGGCCAAGGAGATGTTGGCCGGGATTATGCAGAATAATAAGTGGGTAATTTAGTTGACCCCCCAACCTTCTCTTCCCCCCTTTTTTCTTATTTTCAAATCACTGTTGTCCGATAAAAAATTTATAAAGTAAGGGGGAGATTTTTCAATCAGCCCCCATTACTCTTTTTTGTAGTTTTGCACGAACAAAAACAAAACAAACTACAATGGGCAAAAGTACACATTTTTTTGGTAGCTCCGTTTTCGGACAGCTGATTTCGTTTATTGACGATAACATCATTCATAGAAACTCTCAAAAGTATAGTGCAAATCGTTATACGAAACGATTTATGGCTAAAGATCACTTAATTAGCATGCTGTTTTGTGTGTTTGCAAAGTGTACTTCACTAAGAGAAGTTTCTGGAGCTATGCTAGGGCTGTCGGGTAAAACAAAACATTTTCAATTGCTTAACATTCCTTATAGAAGTACACTTTCAGACGCAAATAAGCGCAGATCATCTGATTTTTTTGCTGGAATCTATAACGACTTATTAAAGAAGTATAAGCATTTTATCTCGGACAGCCGAATTAAAGAGAAGCTAAAAAAAGAGTTACAAATTTTTGATAGTACAACGATCAGTCTTTTTAAAGATATTTTAAAATGTGTTGGGAAGAATCCGGCAAACGGAAAAAGGAAAGGTGGTATCAAAATGCACACTATTATCAATGCTGATGAAAAAGTTCCCAAATTGGTTTGGTTTACAGCAGCAGCAAGAAATGATCATTTTTTGTTATCCAAGCTAAAGATGGATCCCAACGTAATTTATGTTTTTGACAAAGGATATAATGATTATAAAATATTTTATTTATTTTGCAAAAATAATGTGGGTTTTGTAACAAGAATTAGAGATAATGCTGTTTATTCTATTATAGAAAATTTAAACATAGATAAAGATACTCCCAGTAGTGTCCTAGAAGACACGATTATTGAAGTTAGTTTTAAGGATGAAAATAAGAATATTGTAAAATTCAAACTTAGAAAAGTTAGATTCTATGATCAAAAATTACAAAGAGAATTTGAGTTTTTAACCAATCTCTTTGAGATGAAACCCGATATGATAGCAGCTATTTACAAAACCCGCTGGGAAATAGAAACACTGTTCAAACAGTTAAAACAAAACTTTCCATTAAAATATTTCTTAGGAGACAATGAAAATGCCATCATAATACAAATCTACTGTGCTTTAATAGTTAATTTACTGTTCACAATCATTCAAAAACAACTAAAGCGAAAGTGGTCATTTTCAAATATAGTTAGTTTTTGTCGAATTCATCTATTTAACTACATTAACTTATTCAGTTTCTTAGAAAATCCTGAAAAAGA
>JAKPTX010000211.1 GCA_029570835.1 Bacteroidota bacterium | reverse complement strand
CCGGTGGATATAACCCAACAGATTTCAAAACCGGAATGGCATAAAAATTTCAAGTTTATCACTTCCGGCGAGGGAATCCAAACCCGCTCGGGGAAACTGTTACACACCTTGGTTAATCTCGAAAATGGATTGGTGCTGTTTGGTTCTGATGATCACGGGAAAACCTGGCATCTCATCGATCATCCCCTCAAACCGGCAGATGAATCAAAAGTTGTAGAATTAGCGGATGGCACCTGGATGGTCAACAGCAGAGTAAACGGCTTGGGTTGCAGGTATGTTCACATATCCGATGATGAAGGGAAAACCTGGAACTC
This sequence comes from Bacteroidota bacterium, assembly GCA_029570835.1. Lineage (GTDB taxonomy): Bacteria > Bacteroidota > Bacteroidia > Bacteroidales > WCHB1-69 > UBA5429. Next base: position 9,810 of record JAKPTX010000211.1, on the reverse strand, counting down.
CAAACCTGATTCAGTACTGATCGATCCGAGCTGCAATGCCGCTATTTTAAATTATCCATACAAAATTGAAGGAGAAATCAAAAATATCTTGATTTTTTCAAACCTGGTATCGAAAAATAACAGAGAAAATCTGTCTGTAAGATACAGTCTGGACAACGGTGCAACCTGGTCCGACCCCAAAACGATTTACGCCGGTTCCGCAGCATATTCTTCGCTCTGCATCCTACAAAATGGTGACATAGGCCTATTCTTCGAAAAGGATGATTATAGCGACAATGTTTTTACCGGTTTTTCACTGGAATGGCTCCTAGCGGAATAGCAAAACTCGTGATAGTACCGTAAAAAGCATCAGTCATCTAAGACTGTTCTATCGATCCAAGGGTAAACCCGATCTTTTAAACGGGTAATAAAAATAGTTAAAGTTAAATTGTTGTCCTTTATTTTCTGTAAAGATTCGTAATACTCAATAGGTAAAAATTCAACAGATTCAGATTTCCAAACATCATCCCCGGTCGGAGAAATGATGGCAAACTCATATTTGATACATACTTTATGTTTAACTGTTCGTATCCAAATAATTTTTCCTGTACCTTCAAAAATTTTAGGTTCCTTAATTATGGGATATTGGAATAAAACTATATGATTTTTACCCGGATTTTTTTTGTCAAAAATAATTTGATAATTATATTTGTGTCTCGAATACCCATCTCCGGCATTTGAATTTGCTGAGGCTTCGTACGTTTTATCTTGATAATGGAATTCATAATAGTAAATATGAGTATTCGAAGTCACGTATAGAAACTCCCCTTCACTTATTTCCCAATCGTATTTTTGTTTAAATTTGTCAATACTTGTTGTTTTCAAACATGAACACAACACAAAGATTTGAAAAAAAATTAATATCTTGACCTTCATAATTTAGTCTATCCGCTTGCAAATATACATATAAAATTTCGGATTTCGGATTTCGGATTTCGGAAGTTTGGCATTGAGCTTTTTAATATAATCCATTGATATTTAATAATATATATTATTTGGAAATAAAAATAATTGGGGGGCAGACAAAACTTTCCTTATAGGCTATTTCATTTCCCCACTCTAGAATGTTCGACCTTTTTGAACATGTGTGATCAATTACGAATTACGATTTGAACTATCACTCCAAAAATTAATTCTAAATTCTAATTTCTAAATTTACAATAATGTCACCCCTTCGGGGTTATTTTGAAGTAAGAAGTATGAAATCAGAAATATGAAATAGATACATTTATAAGTGTAAATGCATGATGTTCAAATAATTCTGAATTCTAAATTTAAAATTTTCGCCTTCCGACTTTCGCCTTTCGCCTTTTTATAGATTCGTAATTCGTAATTCGTAATTGAAAAATTCCGCCTTCCGCCTTCCGCCCTCCGCCTTTTAATTCTTCCTTCTTCCTTCTACCTTGTAAATCCGGGAACCGGGGTTCTTACATCCTGTGGACTAATCAGCACGCCCGGTTCTTTGGGGGCTATCTTGAAGGTGATGTTGTGCTCTTTGAGTTGGGTGATGAGGTCGATTACAGTGTGAATCTCTACCGTTTCGGTGCAGAATACCAACTCGTTGATTTTCTCATCTTCCAGCAGTTCAATAAACTTTTTCTGATCAAACGGAGTGGTGAGGTCACTGAATAGGAGCTTTTCGGGAACAGTATCATTCAGCTGTACCAAAAGTGCAACGCGATGAACTTCCTCCCCCCCTAATATCATTATTTTCCTAGAAGAAGAATCCCCAAAATAAAACGACTTAATCTTGAATTTATGCAATAGATAACGGAGAGAGTTCATGGCGACGGTAGTCCACATGGCACCTAAAACGATGATGGCGCGTGAATATCGGGCGGTTTCCGGTAGAAGCGAGTATATTAAAAGTATGGCGACCGTACCCAGCAGGATTCCTTTGTTGATTTTGTGCAGCGCAAAGGGCTTTTTGTACCCCTTCATGAAGGCAATGCAAAGGATCCACGTAACAATGTAGAGTGGTACGAAAAGATAACGGTAGATGGGCGGATAGGGCGCGATTAAAACCGCTTGCTCCCAATATTTTGCCAGCAATAACATCCCGGAATAGATCACGATAAAGTCGAGAATAGGCATCATCAACTGGGCTACCACTCTTTTGAGAATCGCTAAGCCGGCGCGCAACCAAATCGCAAAATTGAGAAAGTGGCGGTAAATTTTGGCGGCTCCTCCAATGAAATGTTTCTCCACAAAGATCTGCATCGCTTTGTAAAAAACGATGACGTAATTGAGAGAACCTTTTTTGGTACTTTCTCCCTTGTAGTGGATAATCCTTGTTTCGGGATAGTAATAGTTTTTGTAGCCACCTTGAGTAATGCGGTAGGAAAGATCCACATCCTCGCCGTACATAAAGAAGGTGTTATCCAATGATCCAACTTTGTCGATTGCAGTTTTGCGCAACAACATGTAGGCTCCGGCAAGTACTTCAACTTCATTGATCTCATTATCATCCAGATAAGTAAGGTGATATGAACTAAATTTCTTAGATTTTGGGAACAGTTTGGAGAGTCCGAATATCTTGTAAAAAGCCACGGAAGGGATGGGGAGTGCTCTTTTGGATTCCGGAAGAAATTCCCCCTCTCCATTGATCATTTTCACTCCCAGGGCGCCGGCATCCGGATGTTCATCCATAAATTGGATTGACTTCTCAAAGGTGTCTTTTTGTACCAGTGTGTCAGGGTTGAGCAGCAGGATGTACTCTCCCTTTGCCATGTCAATCGCCTGGTTGTTAGCCCGGGAGAAGCCCACATTTTCCTGATTGGCAATCAGATGTACCTGCGGGAAGCACTCCTGAACCATCTCAACGGATTGATCTTGAGAGTTGTTATCCACAACAAAGATCTCAGCTTCAATATTTTGAGTGGCATCCAGAACCGAATCCAAACATTGTCTTAAAAAATGTTTGACATTATAGTTAACGATGACAATACTGAGTTTCATAATCTTATTGTGTGGGCAGATAAGCCATGACTGTCTTTTGAGATCTTACCTTATCTGCTATTTTTACATTGATTTTGGCGTTGAGGGGAAGAAAAAGATCTACACGAGATCCGAATTTGATGATTCCCATCTCTTCACCTTGTTTAACTTGATCATTTTCCCGGGAGTAGGATACAATCCGTCTGGCAACAGTGCCGGCAATTTGTCGGAACAGGATCTCTACTCCCTTTTCAGTGCGCACTACCACACTGTTATGCTCATTATCTTTCGAGGCTTTGGGTAGTTTGGCGATATAATGTTTCCCGGGATGGTACTGAACGTAAGACACAGTTCCATTTATCGGGTAGCTGTTGACATGAATGTTAAAGGGGGACATGAAGATCGAGATTTGGATTCGTTGATCCTTAAAATACTCATCTTCAAATATTTCGTTGATTTGAACTACAGTTCCATCTGCAGGGCTAAGCACGCCGTCAGCAGTTCTGTTGATAACACGTGAGGGAACTCTAAAAAAACGGATAGTCAAAAAGAGAACAGTAAGTAGCGTTACCGTTACGATAATATCCAAACAGACACAGGGAGACTTAAAGCCAATAAAGTAAAGGCAGAGTAAAAAAATAACAATCAACAACACAACCCCGATAGAGTTGTATCCCTCTCTGTGAATTCTCATGGATTAACTACTTATTTTTTGAGTTGATACAGAAAAAAGGTGTTAAAAGGGATATCTTCCGGAGCTGTTCTGCGAATAACCCGTCTGGGAAATTGATATTCATCAAGGAAATACTGGAATGTAGTATATTGCGAACCCATAATGTTGTCATTCAAGAAGTTGGTAATATACTCGGTAGATTTATTATTCTTTGAGTAGCATACTAAGTTGTTGTAGGCATAGGGTAGTCCGTAATAGGGATTGAATGAGAGGGTATCGTAAGTATAGTCATAAGTTACTTTAGTGGAATATTCCGGAAATTCATCAGAGATATTGATAATATTGTCCCCACTGTAGGTGACTTTTCTATGACAGTTTAGAGTTAATGCTTTAGATCCATTTTCTTTATACAGTGTAGTAACCATTGGGTTCTCTCCAATTATTTTTTGGTAAAGAGGGGCTTTCACAATTTTATCCAATCCTGTAAAGTAAACTACATCATAATACTCTACTATTTGAGTAATTTTAGTAGTTTCTTCATCTCTTTGAAACAGGACCTCCATGCGGGTAGCTCCATCCATCACATAAGTGATTCTAGTTACTAGCTGACTGACGTAATAGAGTTTGACTTTTTCAACATATAGTGGGGTGGAGTGTTCAATGGATGCTACAGTCTTATCTTCGTTGTAAGTAAACTTAAAGTAGTAATGTATCGAATCTTGTCGATCTAATACATCTATCTTTTCAATGTTACCTTCTTTATCGTAGATATAGGTTTGATCGGGGTCACCCACTTCACTGAGTTCCCAGATTTTATATATTTTTTGTTTTGTACGATAAATATCCTGATCACCTTTATCGCAAGCAATAAATAAAAAGAGGGCCCCTAAAAAAGTTACAAAATATAACAGTTTTTTCATGAGAGTATAAATTTAATGATTATCTAAAACAAACACGCAAAGATAGTAAAAAAACTTGTACATTTGCAATTGAGTATTGATAAAATTAAATACTTGTGTATAAGTAAATTAAAAACCGATCAGTTACTATGACCTACTTTTTTGATCAACTGAAAGAGGCTTTTGTTCTTCCATTAAGCAATCCGGTGTTGGTTTTTTCCCTTATTCTTTTTATTATTCTTTTAACTCCGATCCTTTTACGTAAATTAAATATTCCAAGCATTATCGGTTTGATTATAGCGGGAGTGATTATCGGACCTTATGGGTTTAACTTTTTAGAGAAGAATGCAGCGATAGATCTTTTCTCAACTATTGGGTTGCTTTATATCATGTTTATTGCAGGGTTAGATCTGGATTTGAATGAGTTTAAGAGTAACAGGAATAAGAGTATTTGGTTTGGTTTTTTCACTTTTATCATTCCCTTTGGACTTGGATTTCCCGTATGTTACTACCTTTTGGGTTACGGTGTGGATGCTAGTATTTTAATTTCAAGTATGTTTTCCACACATACCATGGTTGCTTATCCTATAGTCAGCAAGTTAGGCGTTGCCAAGAATAGGGCTGTAGCGGTTACTGTTGGTGGAACTATTTTGACAGACACTTTAGTTTTGATTATTTTGGCAGTTGTTGTGGGGAAACATCAGGGTGGTTTAAGTTCTGAGTTTTGGATCCGTTTGGGGGTTTCTTTGACCATATTTACATTGATCATGTTTTTGATCATCCCTCGTATTGCCAAATGGTTTTTTAAAAAGTTGGAGAGCGAAAAGCACTCACACTATATTTTTGTATTGTCGGTTGTCTTTTTTGCGGCTTTCTTGGCAGAAATGGCCGGTTTAGAGCCGATTATTGGGGCTTTCTTTGCAGGATTAGCACTTAATAAGTTGATTCCTCACTCCTCTGCGCTAATGAATCGGATTGAATTTATGGGGAATGCTCTTTTTATTCCCTTTTTTCTGATTAGTGTCGGGATGATTGTAGATGTGAAAGTAATTCTGAATGGCCCGGCAGCCTTAATTATTGCAGCGACACTCTCTGTTGTAGCGATAGCCGGGAAATGGCTGGCTGCTGCTGTAACACAATTGGTATTCCGGTTTTCCGGAGCACAACGTCAGTTGATTTTTGGATTGAGCGGATCACACGCTGCTGCTACTTTGGCTGTGATTTTAGTGGGCTATAATGCAGGAATTTTAGATGACAATATTTTAAATGGGACGGTGATCCTGATTTTAATTACTTGTGTTGTGGCTTCCTTTGCGACAGAGAAAGCAGCCCGTAAAATTATGGTAGAAGCCGAAGAAAGTGAAGGAGAGATTGTGAAAGCAGAAGAGTACACCTCTTCCAATATTTTATTGCCGATAGAGAATGTTTCGAACACTGAAAAAGTTGAAAAATTGCTGGAGTTTGCCATTTTTATTCGGGATAAAAAATCGGTTCATCCACTCTCTGTTTTGACAGTAGTTTCCAATGATGAAGAGGCTGAAGTAAATATTCTCAAAGCAAGAAATAAACTGGAAGCGTGTGTTGCAAAGGCATCTGCTTTTGAAACCAATGTGAATGTGATCACCACTATTGACCACAATGCAGCCAGTGGAATCAGCAGGATTGCAAGAGAGATTATGGCAGATGCCATTATCTTGGGATGGCCTTCCCGGAAAGGCTTTTTTGACAAGCTAATCGGGGAGAAAATGGATATGATTCTTGAGAACTCCGAAAAAACTATCTATGTTTGTCACCCCGCCAAACCTTTAATCCTGCATAAGCGAATCATATTGGTTGTTCCTCCCTTTGCGGAACATGAAAGTGGCTTTAAATTGTGGTTTGCCAATGTGATTCGATTAGCCCAAGAACTGAGCGTGTCTGTTCAGGTATATGGTAATGAAGATAGTTTTAAATCGATTCAGCGTCTCTATAAGGAGAATAAATTCAATGCTACTTTGGTAACCCATGAATTTACTGATTGGGATGATTTCCTTATTTTATCCAGGGATATTAAAGATGATGACTTAATTTTCCTGGTTTCAGCACGTAAAGGGGCTACTTCTTATATGAGCATGATGGATAAACTGCCGGCAAAGATTGAAAAATATTTCAGAGATCACAGTAGAATTATTATTTATCCTGAACATTATAGTGATGAGCATGCGATGAATCAATACAAAGATTTTTCAGGTGAAACCATTAATAAGGGAATTGAGGCGGTTCAAAAATTGAGTAAAGGGATAGGTAATATCTTTAAAATTAAAGATGAGGAATAAAAAAAATTATTCTATGTACTAAACAAAAGAAAAGAACGTTTTTTTTGAATAGTTTCATTGTATGAAAAGATTTTTTTGCCTTTTTTTGATCATATTGAGTTTTATTCAGGCTCAGGCTCAAGTTGAAGCTCCTAAATACAGTAATGAATTTTTGAATATTGGCGTTGGTTCGCGTGCGTTAGGAATGGGAGGTACTATGAGTGCGACTGTCAATGATGTAACAGCCGGGTATTGGAATCCGGCGGGATTATCAAGAATGGAGAAAAAATATGAACTGGGATTGATGCACTCTGAGTATTTTGCAGGCATTGCTAAATATGATTACATAGGTGCAGCATACCGGATTAATAATCAATCGGCTGTTGCGCTCTCTTATATCCGGTTCGGAGTGGATAATATCATGAATACTACGGAGTTGATCGATGCTCAGGGGAATATCGATTACGATAAAATCTCCTACTTTTCGGCTGTAGATAATGCTTTCTTACTCAGTTATGCACATCAAATTATGGGGCATGAAGAATGGTCACTGGGAGGTACCGCAAAGATCATCAGAAGAACAATCGGTCAATTTGCAGGATCTTGGGGCTTTGGATTGGATTTCGGAGTACAATATAGTCGTAACGGATGGAGTGCGGGATTGGTAGCCAAAGATGTTACCTCCACTTTTAATGTGTGGAGATACAGTCTGACGGATGAGGTGATTCGCGTTTTTGAAGAGACTCAAAATGAGATACCAACCAACAGTCTGGAATTGACATTACCCAAGTTGGTGTTGGGGGGAGCTAAATATGTGGAGTGGAGTAAAAATTGGAACTCTACCTTTGCACTCGATTTTGACTTCACTTTTGATGGTGCCAGAAACCGACTGGTTAAAACATCATTGTTTAGCATCGATCCTCACCTTGGTGTAGAAGTAGGATATCGTCGTTTGGCGGTATTACGTTTTGGAGTCTCTGATTATCAGCAAGTTCCCGATTTTGATAACAAAATAAGACACACCATCCAATTGAACTTTGGATTGGGTTTTGGAATTAAGGATATTCTATTTGTCGATTATGCTTTTACCGATATGGGGAATCTGTCGATTGCCCTTTATTCCCATGTTTTTACAGTGAAAGTAGCTTTAGACCATTTCAAATTAAAAAAATAAGATGACCTATTTTATATCAGATTACCCTTATTCAAAGGAGCAGATACAGGAGCGAATTCGACAATATGATGTATCGAAGTTAGCCTTTTTTACTGAGTCGGAGGTGATCCGTTTTGCGTTGAACTGTATAGATTTGACCACCTTGGAAGGGAGTGACACGCCCGACCGAGTAACGACGCTTTCTCAAAAAGCGGTGGAGTACCAAACAGCTGCGGTTTGTGTTTATCCCCCCTTTATTTCTATTGCCAAAAAAGCATTAAAAAACACTCCTATCAGAGTGGCAGCAGTGGCGGGAGCGTTTCCTGCAGGACAATCACCGATAGAAGTGAAGTTGATGGAGGTCGGATATGCTGTGGAGCAGGGTGCAGACGAGATTGACATGGTGATTTCGAGAGGTAAGATGTTGGACGGGTTGTATGATGAGGTGTTCAGTGAAATTGTGGCAATTCGTGAAAAATGCAAAGGGAAAACGCTCAAAGTAATTTTGGAGACCGGGGAACTGGTTGAACCACAACTGATTTACCATGCGTCGCAATTGGCAATGGCAGCGGGTGCCGACTTTATTAAAACCTCCACGGGGAAGGTAGCGGTCAATGCTACCCCTGAAGCACTGGTGGTGATGTTGGATGCCATTAAAGATCATGCAATTCGTACCGGAGTTCAGGTAGGAATTAAACCTGCCGGTGGTATTTCTGATGAAAAAACTGCCATTTTCTTCCTAAAAATTGTAGAAAATGTACTGGGAAAGGAGTGGTTTACCCCAAATAAATTCAGGATAGGAACCAGTAAATTGGCTGATTTACTATATAAATTGGGATAAAAAAACTTTTTTTCTTTTTGTACGTTCTGAATATCAAATAAATGTGTATCTTTGCAGTTCGAAAAACAGGAAAAATAATTGTTTCACTTTATTAAATTTTATAGTTATGACAAAGGCAGAGATCGTTAATGAAATTTCCAATAAAACAGGAATTGACAAACAAGCAGTTCAAAGTGTAGTTGAATCATTTATGTCCAGTGTGAAAGGCGCATTGGCAAGAAATGAGAATGTATATCTACGTGGCTTTGGAAGTTTTATAGTAAAAGAAAGAGCAGAAAAAACAGCTAGAAATATTTCAAAAAAGACAACCATTGTGATTCCTGCACATAAAATTCCTGCATTTAAACCTTGCAAATCTTTCGTAAACTCAGTTAAAAAAATTAAATAATTTTACAAAACTCTACAGTTATGCCCAGTGGTAAAAAAAGAAAAAGACATAAAATGTCTACCCATAAAAGAAAAAAACGTCTAAGAAAAAATAGACATAAAAAGAAATAGTTTTCTTATTTAACATTGTGAAAAACTAAATAGTATGATCCTTCATATTGTTTAGTTTTTCTTATTTGTACCGTGATCATGTCAGAAGATTTAAATCATAGTGTTGTTAAGGAGCTTTTCATAACCTCCGATTCGAGTGGGGTTAAAATTGCTCTATTAGAAGATAAAAAATTGGTTGAAGTACATGAGGAAAGATCATCTGATCATTTTGGAGTCGGAGATATCTACCTGGGAGTTACTAAAAAGCTGAATTCAGGAATGAATGCAGCCTTTGTCAATATTGGTGCTGAAAAGGATGCTTTTTTACACTATTTGGATCTGGGGAATCATTTCAATACAATGAAAAATTTTGTAAATGATGTCATCAATACCAACAAAAAGAGCATAGCAAACTATCCTTATGAGCCTGAACTTCCTAAAGTTGGAAAAATCGGAGAGGTTTTATCATCAGGACAAAAACTATTACTTCAAATTGC
>JAKPTX010000209.1 GCA_029570835.1 Bacteroidota bacterium | reverse complement strand
TCTGCTGAAAATTTTCTTCAATTTTATATCCCTGTGGGATTTGCTCATGGGTTTTCTGCCTTGGCTGATGATACTATTGTTCAATATAAATGCTCTTCTTTTTATCATAAGGAAGCGGAAGGAACCATCATTTATAATGATCCTACTTTAAATATTGACTGGAAGGTGGATGCTCCGATTATAACTTCGAAAGATTTGGAAGGTGAGCAGTTTAATCATTTTAAAACTCCTTTTTAACTATGACTACACTCGTTATTTTTGACCTGGATGGAACTTTATTGGATACATTAAAAGATCTCCAGACTTGTACAAATCACATTTTAAAACAACATGGATATCCGGAACATCCAATGGAAGATTATAAATATTTCGTTGGAAATGGGATTCCTAAGCTGATTTCCCGAGCTTTGCCTGATTCAGTAAAACCTGAAAAAGAACAACAAGTTTTGAAAGATTTTTTAGCGTATTATGAGCTTCATAAAGAGGATTACACTCAACCCTATCCGGGGATTGTATCACTTTTGGAATACTTACAAGACCATCAAATTGCTATTGGCGTGGCTTCCAATAAGATTCAATCGGCTATAGATCCATTAATGGAAACCTATTTCCCTCAAATCCAATTTCAGGCAGCTCTGGGAAGTAGAGAGGGAGTTCCCAATAAACCACATCCACAAATTGTAGAGGATATATTATCTGTCTCTCCTCACGATAAAAAAAATGTAATCTATCTTGGAGATACTTCTGTTGATATGCAGACAGCTAAAAATGCCGGACTAACTGCCGTAGGTGCATTGTGGGGCTTTAGAACCCGCGAAGAATTGGAACAGTCAGGTGCAGATCATATTATTGAAACACCAGAGCAATTGATTGCTTTACTTTGATTGAACCACTACCTGAAATGTAGTCCTGTCTTTCTGTTCAACAAATATCTTTCTCTTTCCGAATACTTCGTCAAAAGTATTTTCTTCGTAATGGCGAAGTGTGATTAATTCTACTTTCTCATTATACTTTATCTTGTATTTTTTAGAAAGTGTTCTAATCATTTTTCTGGTTTTACTCTTTTGGTTATTGATACAAATGGAAAAACTCAAAGCTGAGTTTTGCATTAAATTGATCTTTACGTGATATTGTGAAAGTGTTTGAAAAATTCCCGATAGATGGTTTACAGCAATGAAAGAGAAATCTTTAGGATAAAAAGAGATTAACACTTGATCCTCTTTAACGATATAGCAGGGTACATACTTTTCAGGAACTACATTAGCAATTAAGGTTCCCGGCTCTTCAGGATTTAAAAAAGGTTTAACATACAACGGGATCTGTTTATTCTGAAGTGGTTTGATTGTTTTAGGGTGAATCACAGTAGCTCCATAATAGGCTAACTCAATCGCCTCTTCATAGGGAATTTGATCAATTTTCACCACATTGTCGAATCTTTTTGGATCAGCATTCAATAAGCCGGGCACATCTTTCCATATAGTAACCTCTTTAGCATTTAAAACATAAGCAAATATGGCTGCCGAATAATCAGATCCTTCTCTTCCTAATGTGGTTGTACTTTTTTCAAAAGTACCTCCAATAAATCCTTGTGTTATTTTGAGTGGTTCACTATAGCTTTGATATGCCTCTAAAATCAAATTTTCAGTAGTTTCCCAATCTACCTGACCTTCACGGAAACGATTGTCTGTACGGATTAATTGAGCAGCATTCAATAGACGATTATTCAATCCCTTCCGGTTCAGAAACAGGGAGACAATGGTTGTGGAAAGATATTCTCCAAAAGGAACAATTCGATCATATTCATAATCATAATGCTCGGAGGGTTTTTCTGTTAAAATGGCTTTTAACTGCTCCAATAGTGGATCTATATGTTTTGAAATATCAGATTGCTGAATTTCGAGTTCACGGATAATATCGAAATGATATTGAGTTAATTGATTGAGAAGTATCGGGAGCTCATCGCTATGTTGAAGCCAGGCTTCAAGGATTTTTTCCATCAAATTGGTTGTTTTACCCATTGCGGAAATAACCACGGTAATGGGCTCATTTCCAAAAAGAAGAAGGATCTTTTTTAGGTTTTTGACCCCGATACTATCCTTTACGGAAGCTCCTCCAAATTTAAAAACTTTCATTATTCTTCAGAGTATATGACTGCTAAAACTGTTTTTCCAACTTTGTCCAAACTATTTTTGTCAATATTAGAGATGTTGTCCATCAATGTGTGCCAGGTGTGATTAAATCCAGTACCGGTATGATTATCTTGATGAACAATGTTGATTGTAGGTATTTTAGCAATTCGGTTAACGTATAAATGATCATCTATAATTGGATTTCCCGGTTGATTGATAAAAAGGTTACTAAACCCTAAACGGTGAGCAGTTCCCCATATTTTGGATACAATTGATTGTGCATAATGAGAGGAGTATCCTTCATGATAAAATTTCGCGTCCGAAGCTCCGACCATATCTAATAAAATCCCATATTCTGCCCGATAGGATTCCAGATGAGGATTTTGAGCCCAGTGTTGAGATCCTAAACACCACCAATCCCCGTTGAGATTACTGCCGGTAGGGGGACCCCAATCTTCAGCATCAAAAAAGATAATATCAACGCCGATATTTGGATTTTTAATGGCGAGTTGTCTGGCAATCTCTAATAAAACT
>JAKPTX010000269.1 GCA_029570835.1 Bacteroidota bacterium | reverse complement strand
TTTTCGCTTCCATAGTGTGAATTTTAATGTTTGTGCATACTTTTTTTGGGATTTTAAGCATTCTCCATTATTAAATTGGTGGCATGTAAAACTCAAATGGTTTCACATGCCACATTAAAATTACTTACGAACACCGCTGCCTCAGCATTAAAAAGGTCGTTTCACAGCCCGGATTTGGGGGTCAGCATGGTCCGGATTATCTATCAAGAGACGGACAGGAAATAAAAGTAGGAGATTATATTTCTTACGGTTTCGATCCGAGAAAGAAAGGGTTTCCTATAACGCAAGAATTTATTGATAATCTCAAAAAAGTAACAGGATTTAAGGAAATCGGAGGAGTATTATATCCAACCTATGAGATAGATAAGACCAAAAATTAACATAGATATGCCAAAAATTGGCATTATCCATCAGATCAATATACTATTATTCCCGATGCAGAAAAATTAAAAGGAATAAAACCAAAAGAACAGCCAAATGATAATATCGAGAGGCTGGACAGGTTTAACGCCAGTCATGTTCTTACTCCCCTGGAAAAGGCTATCTCGCGGAGCACGAAATCGAATTTATTTGTTGATGAATCTTTCAACTTTAAAGAGGGAGAAATAAACAACGATTATGGAAGCAGTGAAGCCGATCAGGTTTCCCTGAAAGCAATTGAAACCGTATTAGAGAAAGGCGGTATCCCTGTCGAGTATGTAAGCGCGGAAGAAGCACAAAGAAAGCACGAGGAGGTAAGGCAAAGAGAGAGTGACGCGCAGATGAAGTTCGCGGATACGGGGAAAGAGTTTGACCGCGTACAGAAGGAAGCCGTTGCCAACAAAGGGTTGGTTATGCCTAATCTGAATAGCGCGAGCGTGGAAGTGGTAAGTGTGCCGATGCATGATTTTAGCGGTACAGGCAAGCAGGCTATTGATAAAGCCAAACAATGGGCAAGCAACAACATAGTCGGACAACATACAGCGAAAAGCGGGACAGTAGATGAATTTACTTACAGTATTGACGAAAAAGCAATCGACAAATTCTTATCGCAATCAGCTACCCAAAGTAGTGAAAATTTAGGCGTTCATTTGGCTGTGTTGAAATCACTGCCTACTGTGATAGATAAAAGTATAGATACTGAAGTTCACGCTGATTACATAAAAGACAAAGGAGTAAGATGGTCAGAGAATGGTATCCATAGTACAGACACCCTTATCCATAGGTTTTATGGGGCTGTTTTAATAGATGGAAATATTTATCGTACAAAAACCACTATAAAAGAAAAACGCAACTCTGATAACAAACCCTATACGTATGAAGTAACAAAGGTTGATTTAGTTATAAGTGGCTCTACAACGAGCGATGCACTAACTAAACCAACCCTTGAAGTTGCAAAGTTACTGCAAGGAGTTGAGAAATCCTACGATAAGGGGAAATATTTGTTGGATGAGAGCCCCCTAACCTCTAAAGGGGTAATGGAGAGTACTCTGCTGTTTCGCATCGTAGGCGAGATAGGTACAAGCCGTATGGAAGGCGCTGAAAAGGTGCTTGCTGATTTGAGGGTAGCGAGGGAAATGGAAAATGGTCAATCTATCGAAAACGCCGCCGACTATTATTTCTCACAAATACCCGAAAATTTAAAAGTAGAAGCCCGGAAATACAATCGCGCACAAGACGAAGAAGCAATTGCTAAGATACAAGCTAACCGCGAAGCTAAACGAGCGTGGGCAGACTACATTAGGGCGCACGAACATTTAAAAGAGTGGCAATCATTAAACGAACAAGAACAAAAGAAACGTATTCGTCTTGCTACCGGATGGGAACGTGGTGCGGACGGTAAGTGGAGGTATGAGATACCGGATGAAAGATTTACACCTGAATTTATAGCATCACTCGAAAAATCGTCTGAAAGATATAAAGATGAAAGAACACAAGAAAGATATACATATATCGGAGAAATATACGGTGAAAATTCAGAGTTACTAAAAATATATCCAAATCTTTCAGAAGTTTCTATTAGAATAAATATTCATCCTGACAATAAGGATGAAGGGTATTTTATGAAAGGAACGGAAGGTGATAAATATACATTTGGCACATCCGATGAAATAGAAGTAAAAGCCACTTCAATAGAAAAGGCTCAATCTATCCTTACACACGAAATACAACACGCTATACAACACATAGAGGGTTTTGCGAGGGGTGGAAATGTGAATGAATTTAAGAAAAAATACGCTGAATTAAACGAGCGTGTGGATGATTACAACAAAAAACTATCCAAAGCATCGAGTAAGGGCGAGAAAGAACTATATGCTCAACTTATGAGTGAGAAAATGGATGTTGTAAAAGAAATACAATCTTTACAAGACGAGTATGGTGTTGTTGGAGTGAAACCGTATAATAATCTTGCAGGCGAAGTAGAGGCACGTAACACTGAAACGCGTAAAGATTTCACACCCGAACAGCGCAGAGAAAAACTATTGCAAGAAACAGAAGATGTTGCGAGAGCGGAACAAATAGTTTTGAGGAATACTGGATACCAAAGCAAAGGTGAATACAAGGAGAGTTATAACTACGTGGTGTTTGACGAAAACGCGCTGGAGATTGAAGAACATATTCAATTTCTCTCCCGTCCCGTACACGTTGGGAAAGACGCGGATGGGGCCACGGTAGTTTACGGATGGACCGAAAACGGTAAGGTTTATCTTGTGAAAGAGCGATTGAATCCTGAAACGCCGATACACGAGTACAGCCATATTTGGGATATTGCCCTGCAAGAGAACAACCCCGAACTGTGGAAACACGGCGTAGAGCTTCTAAAACAAACCAAACTCTGGGACGAGGTTAAGAACGACCCGAACTATTCGCACTTGAAAGACGACAACCAGGTAGCAAGCGAAGTGAAAGCAAGGCTGACCGGGAAGAAAGGCGCGGAAGTGTTTGCCCGAATGCAGCAGGAAGCGAAAGAGACAGGCGACACCGGGCTAATAGCCAAAGCGGACAAGCTTATCCACGATATTAAACAGTGGCTGAGCGATACATGGCATTGGCTAAAAGAGACGATGACGGATTGGAGCAGAGAAGAGATTGAAAGGGTAACGCTTGACGACTTTGTGAACATGACGATCGCGGATATGGTAAAGGGCACCCCTCTGTCCCCTAAAGGAGAAGAGAGCCGCAATGCATTGCGGCTGTACGATGCAGTTCCGAGTGAGGAGTTGGCGGAAATAAAAGAGCGTGCTATTTCCGACGGTACGTTTATGAAAGCCCCCAACGGGCGGCCTACCAACTTAACCGAAAAGCAATGGTTGCAGGTAAGAACACCGGCATTTAAAGAGTGGTTTGGGGATTGGGAGCTGGCTAATAAGCTGCGGATGATAAATAACCTTGCACCCTTAACTGTCAAAGGAAAAGAAATCAGCAATGATGAAGCTGAAATTATCTATAAGTCGTTATTGAACGGTAAAAACAAATTAGACAATAGAGAAGTCCGATTTGTAAATTCCACGTTCGGAAAGATAATCAGACATAAAGGGTTTGATGTAAGGCAAATAATATCCCAACTTAAAGAGATTTTTGACAACTCTGTTCCTATTCTATCAGAAACAGTACAGGTAAAAGAGGGACATAAACAACATTCAAACCTCAAAGATTATCATCACTATTTGGGTAAGATAAGTTTTGACGGACAAGAATATTATGTGCGATTTACTGTACAAGAACTTACTCCAAGCTGGAAAAGACGAGAGCGTATAGGACAAAGCCAATTACATAATACAGCAATATCGGACATTAATATATACAAAAAAAGCGACCCGTCCGTAACCACCGAAGATTATTCCATCGGCAACGACAACCGCGATCGCTTTGTTGACACAAAGTTACAAGAATTTTTTGAAAAAGCAAGGGAGGCGCAGGAAAATACGTCAAAGGTAGTGGATGAAAATGGAGAGCCGTTGGTGCAAGCTTTATCTGAATACATGCACGACATTGAAAAGTTAAATACAAGTAATTCAACTGGACAGAGCGACGATATAAGGTTCAGAAAAACATCTACTATTGGCTTCTATTCAACCGTTGAGGACGCGTTAGAAAAAATTACCCAGGAAAAAGGCACCCCGGAACAATTCAAGGCCATGCTTCTTAAAAACGGGGCTAAACAGGCTGAAATGGACTGGATGGGATGGGATGAAGAGTTTGCAAATCAGAAGTCAGTAACAAAAGCCGATATTCAGCAGTGGATTGATAAGAACAGAATCGAGGTAGAAGAAGTAACAAAATCAGACGAAAAAATCCTTGTTTCGGAATTAGGAAAACTGAAACTAACAGACGATCAAATACAAACATTAGAATACAAAATGATTGCGTATTATCCGGAATATGATTATATAAAATCCTTAATCAACGGAGCTAATGTATATGTTGATAGAAGCGGGGTTGCCCTGTTAGATGAATCATATATTGAAGATATAGAAGAATACGAGGATAATTATGATAAAGTAGCTAATTTACTTTCAAAAATAAACGACAGGCTCAAAAAAGAAGTAATTGGTACAGAAAAAACAGAATACCCTCAAGCCACGACTTTTAAAGGAAAGAACTACAAGGAGTTGTTGCTCACGATGCCAGCCATCCCTATATTTGAAAAATGGGAGCCAGTAGAAATTAAAAATTCAGGGAAATACTTTCTAAAAAACAATAGGAAGAAATATAAAAGGGAAGGAAACATAATAGAATACCCCAATCTTGCAGAAGCTGAATTAAAAGCAAAAAAATTAAACAGAAGGAGGGCATTCCATTATAATGCTTATTATAAATCCTCTCACTGGGACGAACCTAACATTCTTGCTCACATCCGTTTCTCAGAAATAGAGCAGAACGGGGAGAAGATATTAGCTATCGAAGAAATACAATCGGACTGGGCACAGGAGGGGAAAAAGAAGGGGTTTGACGTTGAGATAAAAACAAACGCTCAAACTAATCTTGATAATTACAGGTTGACATTAGATCAAAAATATAATAGCAATTGGGATAGCGAAATAATAACAGAAGAAGAATATAATGAATTATCAAGATTAGAGGATTTAACCGAAGAAAGCATAGACTATGACCAAGAAAGGAATACTACTATTGATGATATGCCCTTCAAAAAAACAGACCAGTGGGTAAATCTTTCACTCCGGAGGATGATGCGCTATGCCGCAGAGCACGGGTTTGACAGGATCGCGTGGACCACCGGGGAAATGCAAGTCGACAGGTATGATTTTAGTAAACGGGTAGACCGGATAGAATATAAAGTAAAACCAGGAGTTCTACCAAACTCAAAAAGCTATTCATTAAATGTTTTCGACAAACAGGGCGACCTCGTGAAGAGCGAACAAGACTTAAACGAGGAATACATAGAGGAAATAATAGGGAAAGAACTTGCCAATAAAATAGCAAACGGGGAAGGATACTCAAAAGGCGATAAAAAAGTTCTTTCCGGGCTTGATCTAAAAGTAGGCGGTGAAGGTATGAAAGCCTTTTATGACAAGATCATTCCTTCAGCGGCCAGCAAGTTGGGGAAACCGTTTGGAGCCAAGGTAGAGCTTATAGAAATTGACGGTGCCGATGAATCAATTTTGAATTTCCCGACGAATGAAATTTTAACGGTTCAATCGCTTCCAGTTACCGAGAGCATGAAGGAAACCGCCATGAACGGGGTTCCTTTGTTCTCATTAAACAGGAATAAAAACTTTACTCGTGTTGACGACATAGAGACTGTAAGAAAAGCCATTCAAAACCTCCAGGACAAGGCTGTAAACGCCAAGCCCCTGTTCATGTATTCCAGCGAGGAAGAACTGGGCCGTCACCTTGACAAAGCCGGAATACCAAGGGGGGCTGCCAGGAAAGCATTAGCGGACGGCAACACAATCGGGTTCTATGATGAAGGCCGGGGAGTTGTTTTTATTGATCTCCGCAAGGTAGGAAGCGTTAAAGAGGGAGTTGCAACCTGGCTGCATGAAATGGGCATACACGCGGGACTGAGAAATATTATCCCCGCCGAGCAATTTGACAGCTTCATGGAGGATATTTACGACCTGTTCGAGAATAACGCCAAAACCTATAACGAAAATACGAAAGACCAATCTTCAAAGGCTGCAAAAAAGGTATGGGATGCCGTGATGGGTTCCTCTGCATACGACAAGGTATCCAAATCCCAAAAGGGTGAGGAAATGTTAGCTTACTTCGGCGAGAGGTATTCGCAGAGCGCGGCAAGAGGAGACATGAACCTTGACGACAGGAGTATATTCAGGCAGATCGTTGAGAAGATCACCAATTTGCTCCGGAAGGTATTTGGCCTTACTCCCAAGCAACTCACCCTGGAAGATGCTGAACTGATTGTAAAGGGAAGCATAAGAAGCATGTTTGCCACGGGAACCAGGCCCATTGATTCCATCAACCAGGTTCAGCAGGAAGGTAAATTGAGACCGGACGGGAAAATTGAGTACAAGTTTACCCCGCTTGAAAGAGCAATAAATAAGGCGGTAGGAATAAAAGCTTCGGGGATGATTGAAGTTGACGGAATTATGAGGCCGACAACAAACAGCGAGGGGAGACCTATTGCAACGACACCGGAAGGACTAAGAAACTTTTGGAGATGGTTCTCTGATTCAGAAAAGGCAAAAAGGATTGAAAAGTTAAAAAATAGCAGTCCTGTAGAACTCTCATATTCAAACGAAAAGTCACTTCCTGAATTTAGGAAAGAAACATATGAAAAGGGGAAATATCTAAGAGGCTCTTATGTAAATAAAGATACCGGTAGGGTCATAAAAATAAACAGGAAAAGCCTTGATGAAATAAGAAATCATTCATACACAGAATATGACGCAGCTTCTATTTTATTTATTCCTGAGTTTATTGAAAGATCAATTCTTATTGAACCTAATTCTGTAAATGATAATCCTACAAAATCATACATAAAATCATATGATTATTTTGTACTTGGAGCAAAAATTAATGGAGAAGACTATACGGTAAGGATTTCCATTGCAAATACAAAAGACGGTGAAGCCTATTACGATCATGGCTTAACAAAAATCGAAAAGGGAAAACTGATAGACTTTACACGCTTATCGAATGCGCTTGACATCCAAAAGTTACCCCTTTCAGACATCAAAGATAAGCGATTACTTTCAATTTTGCAAGTAAATACATCAAAAATTGTTGACGAACAAGGAAAGCCAATGGTGCTATATCATGGTACAGGTTCTGATTTTAATGATTTTAGATATACCCAGGATATCGGGTTTCATTTTGGTACCGCTTTCCAATCTTCAAATATAGCAGAACTATACGAAGAAGGAAGTGTCATGCCTGTGTATCTTAAAATTAATAATCCATTAAAAACGAAGGATGCTTTCGCATGGTACCACATACGCCCAACAATGAATGTGCTAATAGATTCAGGTGTTATTACTCAGG
Source organism: Bacteroidota bacterium (assembly GCA_029570835.1). GTDB lineage: Bacteria > Bacteroidota > Bacteroidia > Bacteroidales > WCHB1-69 > UBA5429. The sequence goes on along the minus strand of JAKPTX010000269.1, from coordinate 1,189 downwards.
ATGAAGCTGATGCCATTCTTTATGATAAACTGAAAAGTGAGAATGAAAAATTAAAAGATGTCAAAAAAATACTTTCTGAAAAAGGATATGATGGTATATTGTATGAAAATGTAACAGGTGAAGGAGAAGGTATTTCATATATTGTTTTCTCCCCTGACCAGATCAAATCTGCAACTGGAAACAACGGGAACTTTGACCAGAATGACTTCAATATTCTCCGAAGGACTATAACAACCCCGCTTGAAAATGTAGTCCAAAATGCTGCTGACAGATATGCCGAAGACAGGGCCATAAAACGTACATGGGACGAGACCAGGGATCAGATGATCCAGTTCTGGAAAGATATCGACCTCCCTATAAAAAGGCTTCAGGAGGAAATAGTAAGATTAGGAGGAAAATTATCAGACAACTCCAACCCGTACCGGGCCATTGACCTGGCAAAGGGGAGACTGGAATCGCTCTACACGAGGTATTTAAATAATAAATTCAATCCTGTTTTAAAGGCTATTGCCGATATTTTGAAAACAGGGATAAGCGGGGCTGATATTCTACCTTACATGATCTCGAAACACGCTATTGAAAGGAACCCCGATCTAAGACAAAATGAGATTAATGAACTTGTTGAAAAATTTAAAAAGAGTTATCCTAATGCCACGCAGGATGAAATTGATATTTTCCGTATTGATATGGAAAATGAGCTCAGGGATAAAGACTATTCCGGGATAATGCCTTTTGACAAAGACAAAGAAGGAAACAGCATTAACGGTTTTAAGAACCCGGAAGAACTTGCACGGGCCATTGTTAACGAATTTGAAGCAAGATTCGACACGCCGGAGAAAAAGCAACTTCTGAAAAAACTATGGGATGCCAACTATGAAGCAGGACAGGAAACCCTTAAAATATGGTTTGACGGTAACTCCATGAGTAAAGAGGAATACGATTACCAGAGAGAAAGATATAAATATTTTGTACCCCTTAGAGGATGGAGAGAAGGACCTGCAAACCAACTGATATATCATAAAGGAGAGGGTTTTAGCAAATCGCTTATTCCTGACTTGTGACGTTTTTGGCAATTTTGAAAAATCAGTTTTTTAAGTTCCACATTATAAGTTATTTAAAAATAAAAAAAGATGAAAATACCGCACTAACGCATATTTTTGCGGTATGTTTTCGGTAAGAAAGGTTAAAA
>JAKPTX010000266.1 GCA_029570835.1 Bacteroidota bacterium | reverse complement strand
TGTAAATGTCAATCAAAAAGTTTACCACATGACATTGAATTAGTTTACCAGTTGTGACAGTGAATTAGTTTACCACTTATCACAATTATGACAGTCAAAAAGTTTACCACTTTAAAATAAATTAAGTTGGTTTGATAATATGCCGTTCTGTGAATCTTCAGGAGGGCGTAGCCCGACTGGAGATTCACAGAACGGCGGCCGAAAAATTACTCCTTGCCAGCATGTTCAGCTCGGTAAGGATTTTCAGAATTCATGTTAAGAACATGCGATTTGAAGGTTAAGCGGTCAATTAATGCAGTAACCATTGTTTTGTTCTCAAACATTGAAATCCAGTCTGAGAATTTCAAATTAGTTGATACAATGACACTTTGTCTTTCAGCTCTGTCGGCAATAACTTTGAACAACAATTCTGACTGATATCGATTAAACGTTAGATAGCTTAATTCATCAATAATTAATAGCTCAGCTTTAGAAATCTGTTTTTCCAAACGAATTAGTTTCTTGTATTCCTGGGCTTCTATGAGCTCATTAGCCAAATTAGCTGCGGTGTAAAATTTAACGTTAATTCCTTGCATACAGGCTTTTACTCCAAGAGCGATGGAAAGATGGGTCTTTCCAGTTCCCGGATTGCCAATCATGACAATGTTTTGACGTTTCTTAATGAAATCACAACTGGCCAGTTCTTTGACAAATGGTTCTGATATATGTTCAAACCGGCTTGTATCAAGCTCATCTAAAGTTTTCATGTAAGGAAATCCGGCAATCTTGATTTTTCTTTGTTGACTTTTTTCTGTGCGAGAATCGTATTCAATCTTTAGCAAATTCAATAAAAAGTCTTCATAACCTTGATTCTTGTCAAGTTGCCGTATTACATCTTTGTATTGATTAAAGGTTGGTGTCAATTCTCAAATTAAACCATGAAAATTTCTCGGATATAAATAGTTGAAAAGCCTATATAACATATGAAATTATCATGTTGCTCCAGGATATTTTTGAATAACTCTCAAATTGTAGTAGTATTAAGAGTAAAACCTTGGGCTCTGCCCAAACCCGGGATTTTCCGCTTTAGTTCTCTAAAAGCAATGAAAAATGAAAAAGGGCAGTATTAACCACCCCATTCATTGCTTTTATAGAATCCTGATTGGCGCTCGAGTTACATCCCTGCAGTTGCTCTATCCTCCAATCAGGCAAGAGCCTAAGCATTAGTTATATTTTTTTTTAAAACCCCATCTCAATATTAGCTTGATAAACAGCTTCTTCATCAACATTGGACATCTTTCTTGCAGTTGCATACATCAGACTTGCAAGGGCAATATTATTAATTGTCCTTAAGAAGCCACCTGAGATTGTATGTATTGCTGCTAATGCCGTAGGTGTAAAAATTTCGTTTATACCACCCGCAACTTTAATTCTGCTTATGCAATAATCCGAAGTTTCTTCTACTGATAATCCCTGCATTGAGTACCTCATAGATATTCTTTGACGAAGGGGATAACATGTATTTAATGCAAGTTTATTCCTGATTTGTGGTTGACCGGAAAGTATCAATACAAAAGGATTTGCAGAATCTATCTTAAAATTAAACAAAAGTCTTAAATCATCCAAA
>JAKPTX010000261.1 GCA_029570835.1 Bacteroidota bacterium | reverse complement strand
CTTTCCGGAATCTAAGATCATGTTGTTTCCTGAAACCTGAAAATAATAAATTCCGGTTGTGTATTTAACAGTATTAAAAATGATTGGTTCACCTTGCCATTGAGCTTCATCAATCAATTGGCCTCTATTGTTGAAAATTCTGATTGTAGCTTGATTCAACTCATAAACGGGTTTGATATCAATCGTGAACGTTTGGCTGGCTGGGTTTGGAAACACTTTTGATATTGATGCCTCATTAAGTTTGCGTTCGTTTATATTTGTCCAGATGAGCCATTGGTCGAAAAGTACTTGCAGCGAGTCAATAGGTTCAACACCATAAGGTGTGGAAGTTACTACTAAATGACACCATAGGCTGTCGGGGTGATCGTTTGGTTTTGCCACCCGAACAAATGCAGATAGCGATGAAGTGCCTTCGTTGAGGCAACGAGTATCTGCTCCCGGCACTTTAGCGCCCTGCAATGCCGACATCAGCTTCTCAGCTAAAGAACCCTCAGTATTTAAAAACCTATACTCCATACTGTCGAGTATCTGTTGACCTAAAAGTATGTTACCTTGTATTGCATAGTTTGGCCCTATGATGTGATTTTTGTAATTATGGCAGCTTGTTCCTGTGAAAGCAGCGCTACGGGGATGCCCTTCCTGATCAAAATCCACTATTCCATATTGTCTTTTCTGGGGGGTATTTTGAATATCATTGGCAACAAGCCATTCGATGATTTCATCGGGCGACATTCCCTCCATCATTCTGTTGTGGGCATTTTGTTGATTAGTAGGATGCCAGTAAGATTGTGTGTGAATTGATCCTCGGCTCGGAATAATATCACTGATTATCAGCACGCCACCCGCTATTGCAGAATCGTCAAGGCATGAGGCGCCTGCGCCGCCTACCTCTCCGGTTATAGTATCAACAGCAACAATAGAGAAAGTATCTTGCGCCGATACGCCATTTGACATGATTGCTAATGTAGCAACCAACAATAAGCTTAAAAAGAGTCGAAAATTCATAGTCTTTAAATTTTTATTTCATAGTTAAACATTCCTTTATGTAGTTATCAGATGTACTGATGTTGCTCTCTCAATAAATCGTTTATTGTTTTTACGGGGTTAAAAGTAATTATGGGCACATCAACGGCAACGGTGATCCAGTCGGCCATAGCGCCGTTCCATAGGCCGGGTAGCTCCTGTGCTTTAAGGTCTCTGCCATCTTTTGATTTCACAGATATAAAGCCTGTAGTATGGTCTATGTAATTGGTTAGTTCAAATTGATTGCCTTTAAAATCCCTTACTGCACAAACCAGATCAACAGGGTTAAAGTGAGTAGCTTCCATAGCAAGTTGTTTTTGCTGCGCATCCTGTAAATTGATTTGCGAAAATTCAACAATTTGCAACGATACTTCGTCTTTGCTATTTTTTACCCAAAACAGTCCTCCGCCCGGTTCGCCTTCGTTTTTTACCATGCCGCAAACACGCATTGGCCGGTTAAGGCGCTCAAAGAGATAATAGTTTTTTTGAGATAACGACATTCTATTAAATCTATCCGGAAACTGGATCATCAGATCTCTTTCAGCAAAAGTGGCTATCTCGTTTAACTTGTCGGCATCTACTTTTCCGCCTTCTAATAGTCGTAGATACTCGAAAGTTTTTTCCTGCAGTTCAATCAATAGGCCGCCGATGACTTGTTTGTAGAGAGTTGTCGGCTCTTTAAGCCGGTCGGGTACGATGTTGTCAATATTTTTTATAAAAATGATATCACCCTTCAGGTCATTCAGATTTTCAATTAACGCTCCATGCCCGCCAGGTCTGAAATGGAGTTTTCCGTCATCTTCCCTAAAAGGTTCATTGTTCATATCAACAGCAATGATGTCAGTGGAGGGTTTTTGCTCAGAAAATCCGATATTGTACTTTACTCCGTAAGAGGATTCATATTCCTTTTTTCGGCGTTCGATGAACTGATCAAATTTGGTTTTATGTTCGGGAGATATTGTAAAATGGATATTAACCACGCCATCCCGACAACGTGCATAATGAGCGCCTTCAACTAAATGCTCGCCAATAGCCATCCTCGAAAAGCCATCGTATTGATGAAACATAAGCAATGCTTTGGGCAGTTCGGCATATCCCAAGCCTTTATCAAAAAGCAAATATCTAATTGGCACATCATATCTCTTCTCTTCCAACAAGGTGGAAAGATCTAAACCATCTTTCGAAAGAGCATCTTTCAAATCTTTAATAAAAGCAAAACGGTTTATGTTTTTCAAAAAATAAAAAACCGAATTGAAGCTTTTGTCCTTTTCAAGTCTCTCTATTGCCTCGTTGCTACCATCGTACCAATCGAGGAACTCAAACAGGTGTTTAAACATTCGACTTGCAGCCCCCGATGCCGGTACAAACTTTATTATCTCAAACTGTTCGCTGTTATCTTTATAAAGCTCTCTTAATTCTGCCAACCTCTTTTCGTCAAATGCGTGTATGCCATCGTCTCTTTTAGCCGGAGAAATCAGGTTGACAAATGGGAATCCTGCTTTGAAAGCAGCTATCTGTTGTTCTACCTGTTCAATGGAAATACCATGTTCTTTTATCTGTTGATAATCTTTTTCAGTTAACATATATCATGTTATTTAAAGTTTTCTTTATTTCTTGCAAATCTAAAAGTTTTTTTTGCCAAAAACCAATCATTTAAAAATTTATTTTTACTTTTGTCGTCAGATAGTTGCCCAGATGGTGGAATTGGTAGACACACCAGCTTGAGGGGCTGGCGCCTTCACGGGTGTGCAAGTTCGAATCTTGTTCTGGGCACCAAGGTGGGGCTGTTTTAAAACAAATATTTAACTAAAAAACAGCAAGGTGTTTTAGAAGTGTCCAAATGCATGGCGCTGAGATTGGGGGCAAAGGAGCATACTTGAAGTACGTGATTTAGCCCGTACTTCGACAAGTTCAGCAACCATCGAAAGTAACATGGTTGCTGGGCGAAGTCGAAGCACAGCAGTTGGGTACTTGTGAGGCACCGCATTTTTTATGAGCCTGCAGCAACACCTAATAGCCCTCTTCTTCGTTTATCGCCCTATAATTCTCACTTCCATAAAGCTGATAATGAAGTACTTTTAACACATTAACTACCCTAAATCCCCAATGACTCCTGAATAATTGTCGGATATCCCAAACGGCTGCCTCCTTAACATTACGAAAAGGCCTCTGATAAAGGATTACAAAATCTTTTAGATCCTGATAAATATCCGCCAGGTTATCCGATAGACTACCTCGGATAAGGTCGTTATGCGGATTGTCATTTTCTACAAACCAGTATTCGTCATTATCCAAAAATTTTTGCCGCAAATCATTAAACAAAGCCTGCCACTCCTCTTCGGTAACATATTTTTCAACCACCTCAATCTCAATTTGATTAATAACAGGCAGCAATGAGCCTCTGAAATAGAGTAATGGCAATATCTGAACCAGGAAATCACTAATGTTTTCGGCGCTCTGCCTATACACTTGCTCCATGAATTGACAGTACTTATGTGCTACAGCCAAAAATTCGAGCACCTGCTGCGAATAAACCGGTTCTTGTAAAATCTCTTCCTGCTCCATCGTTGTTTAATTATTAAAGATCAAAGATATATAGAGTTTGAAAAATTCTTTCAGGCTCTCTCTTAAGTAAAAACAAACCACTCATTCAGAAAAAAGCCTATTTAACGCTTTTCTATTTAGTAATTCGGGATTCTCATTCTTTGAAAAACCAAATTACCCTCCTGCCTTTTTTACCTTATAACCCTCTTGAGTAAGAATTTCCATCACTTTTTCTCTTATATCGCCCTGAATTAGTATTTCACCATCTTTTGCCGATCCTCCAACACCGCATTTGGTTTTTAATAATCTTGCTAAAGCGGTCAGGTTATCATCACTTCCAACAAATCCGGTAATGAGTGTAGCCACTTTTCCTTTACGTTGTTTTCTATCTATCCATACTTTCAGATCTTGCTGATGCGGTGGAGGTGTGATTATCGGCTTCTCTTGAGATAATCTTAACATAAGGTCCGGATTAGTGGAGTAAACCAAATCCCCTTTTAACTTCTTGTTCTTCGGCATTCCATACTTGTTTTTTGCAAAGGTAAAGTTAAAACTCTAATTAAACAGCAAGCCCCCTTGCATTACGGAGAACTTGATGTTTTGTGCTTCAACCGATTAATTTTTTTACCGGACAACAATTGTAAATTATTTTACTTTTGCAGAATAAATGCAACTTTATGACACCAATCCGTCCCAAAAAGGTAGATTAGCGCCATAAAATGACACATGTAAGCGAGTTGTGTGCCATAATAAGAGAAACAGTAACTAATAAAAATTAATTAATGATAAAAATTTTAGGAATTTCAGCATTTTATCATGATTCGGCAGCTGCATTAATAATTGATGGTGAAATAATTGCGGCTGCTCAAGAGGAAAGATTTACCAGAAAAAAACACACACCTGACTTTCCTGTCAATGCTGTCAGATATTGCCTCGAACATTCAGGATACACTATTGACGAACTGGATGCAATAGTGTTTTACGACAAACCTCTTTTGAAATTTGAGAGGTTACTCGAAACTTATTATGCTTTCGTTCCGAGAGGACTGCGACAGTTTATTGTATCAATACCAGTGTGGCTCAAAGAAAAAATGTTTCTCAAAAAAATGCTCTACGAAGGACTGGCAGAGATAGAGAAGTATAATAAAAAGAAGTTGAAACTGCTATTTCCCGAGCATCATTTGTCGCATGCGGCAAGCGCTTTTTACCCGTCACCTTTCAAGGAGGCGGCAATCCTAACAGTGGACGGAGTGGGTGAGTGGGCAACAGCAACCATTTGTCAAGGAAAGGACAACAAAATCTCTTTGCTTAAAGAGATGCGGTTTCCTCACTCTGTTGGACTGCTTTACTCTGCTTTTACATTTTATCTTGGTTTCAGGGTAAATTCAGGAGAGTACAAACTCATGGGTTTGGCTCCTTACGGCAACCCTAAATCTGAGCAAACAAAAAATTTTATAAAACTGATTAATAAAGAAATCGTTACGGTTAAAGATGATGGCTCAATTTGGCTGAATCAGAAATACTTAACTATGCAACAGGTCTGAAAATGGTAAACGAATCCAAGTGGGAGAAACTTTTTGGTTTTCCTGCCGTAAAACCTGACGGCAAGATAGAGCAGAAACATTGCGATCTTGCTTATGCTATCCAAAAAATCACTGAAGATATTGTAATAAAAATGGCAAAAGAAGCCAAAAGAATTACCGGCTCAGATTTTCTTTGCATGTCGGGTGGTGTTGCGTTAAACTGTGTCGCAAATGGTAAGCTGGTTAGAGAAAATGTTTTTAAAGAGATTTTTATTCAGCCTGCTGCAGGCGATGCAGGTGGAGCATTGGGAGCGGCTCAGATTGCACATCATATGTATTTCGACCAAAAACGTGAAACACCTTTAAATGGCGATTCTATGAAAGGAGCCTATCTTGGCCCTGATTTCTCTGATAAAGAAGCCGTTATCTCATTCAAAAAACATAAGGCCGTTTATCATTACATTGATTCGTTTGATGAATTATGCTCTGAAGTATCTGATTTGATTGATAAAGGCAATGTTGTCGGATGGTTTCAGGGTAGGATGGAGTTTGGGCCAAGGGCTCTTGGAAACAGAAGCATTTTGGGTGATGCAAGAAATAAAGAAATGCAGAAAAAATTAAATCTTAAGATAAAATACAGGGAAAGCTTTCGTCCATTTGCACCATCTGTTCTGATTGAAAGTTCAAACGAATTTTTTGACTTACCGGTTTCATCTCCTTACATGTTGCTGATTGCTGATGTTAATAAAGAGAGGAGAAATACTTTGCCTGAAAATTACAATGAACTTGACCTTTGGGAAAAGCTTTACTTTGAAAGAAGTGATGTTCAGGCAATCACGCATCTGGACTTTTCTGCACGAGTGCAAACCGTACATAAAGAAACAAACCCAAGGTATTGGCAACTGATTAATACATTTAAGGAAAAAACCGGTTATGGTATTGTTGTTAACACAAGTTTTAATGTCCGAGGCGAACCAATTGTTTGTACACCAGAAGACGCTTATAAATGCTTTATGCGTACTGAAATGGACTACCTTGTGGTTAACAATTTTCTCCTGAAAAAGACAGAACAACCTGACTGGAAAAACAGAGACAAATGGATGGTTGAATTTAAGCCGGATTAAAAGTGACTTATTATGAAAAAAGTATTAAAAGGATTAAGAAACATTCTTTTTATTTCATTGCCCACGGTATTAGTTTTGTTTCTATTTTTAGAATTGTTTTTTAGATTTGTTATACCTGCATCAGATCCTCCAGGGGGTTATTTTTACGATGATGAAAAAATGTACTCCTTCAGCAATAAAAGAGAAACAGGATTATTTACTATTGGAAGATTCGCTGAAATAAAAGCAAGGTGGAGAATTAATAACATGAATTGGAATTATCCGATAGACTATTACCCTGTTCAAGATAAAAAGTTGATAACCGTAATTGGAGATTCATATATTGAAGCTTTTCAGGTAGATGCTGATAAAAGCTATCCCTTTTTGCTCAGAAATAAGCTTTCCTCTGATTATGAAGTTTTTGCTTTTGGAAAAAGTGGCGCACCACTATCTCAATATTTACATATTAGTAGATATGTTAACAAGCATCTGAACCCTGATATTTTAATTTTTAACATGGTTCATAATGATTTTTATGAAAGCATTTACCAATTACATCCATCACGGCATTATTATCTGCAGTTATCCTACAATGAAGAGCAAAATTCTTTTTCAGAAACAATTCCGAGACCAAATTATTCTTTTGAACAATTCAATACCTGGAAAAGAGTTTTGTATAAAAGCGCTTTGTTTAGATACCTATATCATAACCTCAATGTTTCTAATATCCGTTTGCAGTTTATTGTAGGAAGAAGTGATAATGAGTTTGAAGCTAATATTGATCCTGTACAAATGAAAAATAAACAGGATTTGATACACAAAGCAACAGATCATTTAATTAAAACAATTACAGAAGAGAATAATGAAAAAAGAATCATTTTTGTTTTCGATGCACCTCGTTCTTCTATATACAGTAATACTTTAGAAGAGAGTAAAGTATGGTGGATGTATGATATGATGAAAGAAATATGTCAGAAGTATAATACCGAGTATATTGATTTGACTGACCCCATGAAAGAAGACTTTATTAAAAATGGTAGAAAATTCAACTCTGAACTTGACGGACACTGGGACGAATACGGTCATGAGTTCGTTGCGAATATATTAATTGATTATTTGTTAAAATAAAAACGAAAAGAATAATTATGGACATTTTGAAAGACTTATGGCTCTTTATGAAAGAGCGAAAAAAATTCTGGTTATTGCCGATAATAATAGTTTTGCTATTGTTGGGTATATTAATCGTGTTTGGTGGAAGTAGCGCCATTGCACCATTTATTTACACACTATTTTAAAAGAGAAGGTTTTATGAAAGAGGATACATCAAAATCAACCATGTTGGTTATTTCAATGGGTTTTTTAATTCTCTATCTGCTATTTGCATGGCAATGGGCTGTAATTGTATCTCTGGTAGTTGGATTAATAGGTATATTTTCAAGTACCTTAAGTAGGAATGTAGACTGGTTATGGATGAAACTTGCAAGGATTCTTGGTTATATTGTCCAATCAATTTTGCTTAGTATTATTTTCTATCTGATTCTATTTCCGATATCACTTATTTCCAGAATATTTACAAAAGACTCATTAATGCTTTCAAACAAGTACAAAACATTTTTTGTAAATATTGAAAAAAAATTCGATAAAAAAAGCATGGAAAACATTTGGTAATAATGTTCTTTCAATATCTATTGTTATTTTTGATGACATAATTTTCATCAATGTACCAGAATTATTTCCTAAAGCCCACGAGATTGGTAATATTTTGGAAAATTTAAATTTGGCTCATTGCTGTTCGGTAAACCTTAATATTCATAATTTTCACCTTTCAATTCACTCATTCACAGTATTGCATTTTTTATTTCCAAAAGCAAGCCCCCTTGTATTTTAAGGAACAAGGTGTTTTGATACTTCAACCGGTTTTCCCTTACAACTTTGCGCTAACTTTCTTCTTAATTTTCTAAGAAAAGGTAGATTTTGATATAATTCATTAACTGATTAAATATAGGCTGTCCATTAAAGTTTGTACAGTTATCCATCTTTTCTTTTTATGTATCAGAACTCAAATTTTCTGTTCTTAATGTTTTAAGTATTAATTACTTGATCGATCCTTAAAAACATGATTAAGTATTGTTTATCAACACTATACTGTTAATAACAATATTTACTTTAGGTGTTCCATATTGCAAGGTTTTGAGTTATTTTAGCGATGAAAGTATTGAAGGTCAATGGATCTGAAACCCTTATTATTAATATTTCTGTAGAGAGGCTGAGTTTTAATGGCGTTTTCCGTGCGATCCGAACGACATGGTACACTTTCGCAAAAGAATCGGCGAAGAAAGGGATTGAGTTGATTTTCAAAATGTCAATTGATGTTCAGCAGGTAAGAGCGAATATGAAAAGCGAAAGCGACTAACCAAATGCCGAAGTAGAGCTAACATCGAACCGATTATCGGAAATGTAAAACATGGCTGCCGAATGGGAAGAAACTATCTCAAAGGTTAAATTAGAGACAAAATCAATGCATTGATGGCCGCAGCCGGGTTCAATTTCCGCAGATTACTCCGCAAAATGAAGGCGTAGGTTATTTTTTTCTTTTTTCAACTTCAAAAAATTCTCAACCCCAAACCTTCTTTGGCTCCTAAACTTATACTAACGGCTTATACTCCCTCATTGAAAGTGAGTTGTTAAGGATTGACTATTTACGAGATACAGGACGGCATCCTGCTTGTTGATGTAATTTATTTGGGACACAGGAAGGATATTTATTGAAAAAGCCCGATTGCTCGTGTTGTCGGACTTTGTGTTACTTAATCGCAGGATGTCGATTTCTCTTCTAAAACAAACTTCGCATTAACATACCAATAATGCCACTGGGAAAAAGAATCATCATTAAAGACATATATTGTTTTTTTACCTTCTCCTTTTGGCTGAAAATCG
>JAKPTX010000259.1 GCA_029570835.1 Bacteroidota bacterium | reverse complement strand
GTTGAAGGAAAAGCGAATGGAGAGTGGGTTCTGATTGACTACTTTAACATTATCGTTCATATTTTTCAAGAAGAGACGCGAGCATTTTATGAGATTGAAAAATTATGGAGTGATGCTCCAATCCAAGAATTTTAAAGTTTAACTAATGAAATCACAGAATCGTAATCAAAAAAAAGATAATAGAACTCGTTTCCAGAAGTTTTTTAAAAATCTAACCTGGATTTACCTCGCTATATTTATCATTCTGATCGGATTTGGATATTTTGGATCCTCAAGCGGAAAGCCCAAAAGAATTGAAAGCAATCAATTCCAGGAATTGGTCCGCAAAAAAGAGATTAAATCATTAACCTATATCCGAAAAGAGGATCGAATCAATATCATGTTGAAAGAGTCCGTCATTGAAAGTGACAGCACCTATAAAAAATTCCGTGGTAAAAAGGATAGTTTCCAATTTTACGTGGAAGTTTCTGATTTAAAGGTATTTAATGATGATTTAGCCAGAATCAAGGAGCGTGCCATAGAGCATGAACTCCTTGCCGACTCAACTCTCAATAGAAAAGAGGTTGAAGATTCCTACGATATTTCGTACAGTGAGGACACCAGTAAAAGTTGGGGTATGGAGACGATCTGGATGATCCTGATGTTCGGAATTTTAATCTTTTTTATTATCTCCATCCGTAATATGCGTAACAGTGCTGCCGGCGGAGGAGGGATCTTCAATATTGGTAAATCCAAAGCGCAGCTTTTTGACGGCAAGACCCAACAAACATTTACCTTTAAAGATGTTGCCGGTTTGGAGGGAGCGAAATATGAAGTGGAAGAGATTGTCGACTTTTTAAAGAACCCCAAAAAATATACAGTTCTAGGAGGAAAAATCCCTAAGGGAGCCCTCTTAATTGGTCCTCCGGGAACCGGTAAAACCTTATTAGCCAAGGCTGTAGCCGGTGAGGCTCAGGTTCCTTTCTTCTCCTTATCCGGTTCCGATTTTGTTGAGATGTTTGTCGGTGTAGGTGCCTCCCGGGTGCGTGACCTGTTCAAAACGGCAAAAGAAAAAGCTCCTTGTATCATCTTTATCGATGAGATTGATGCGATTGGAAGGGCTCGCGGAAGAAATATCATGTCCGGCAGTAATGACGAACGTGAAAATACACTCAATCAGCTACTTACTGAAATGGATGGATTCTCTACCAACGAGGGAATTATCATTTTAGCTGCTACCAACCGCGCCGATATTTTAGACCGTGCCCTGTTGAGGGCGGGTAGATTTGACAGACAGATTCATATTGAACTGCCCAACCAGAACGAGCGGCGTGAAATTTTTCAGGTTCATGTCAGAGACCTCAAGTTGGGACCCGATGTTGACCTGGATTTCTTTGCCAGACAAACTCCCGGCTTTTCGGGTGCTGACATTGCCAACCTGTGTAATGAAGCCGCATTAATTTCTGCTCGGAACAACAAAAATCAAATTGAGAAAGAGGATTTTTTATCCGCAATTGATAGAATTATCGGTGGATTGGAGCGTCGTGGCCATATTATTTCACCTGAAGAGAGAAAAACCATCTCTTATCATGAATCCGGTCATGCTGCTGTAGGTTGGTTGTTGGAACATGCCTCACCTTTGGTTAAGGTAACCATTGTTCCGCGTGGTAAATCATTGGGATCAGCCTGGTATTTACCTGAGGAGCGTCATATTACCACAACTGAAGAGATGATGGATCAGATGGCAGCGACTTTAGGAGGTCGTGCTGCGGAAGAGATCTTTTTTGGAAAAGTTTCTACCGGAGCGTTGAATGACCTGGAGCGCGTTACCAAGCAAGCTTACGCTATGGTGATGTACTACGGATTAAATCCCCGGATAGGAAATATCAGCTACTACGATTCTACAGGGCAGTCTGAATACGCATTCACTAAACCTTACAGTGAAAAAACAGCGCAAGAGATTGATGAAGAGGTGAAGAAAATTATCGACACTGCATACAACAAGGCGAAACAGATTTTAATTGACAATAAAGAAAAAGTAACGATATTAGCGACCCGTCTTTTAGATAAAGAGGTACTATTTGCTGAGGATTTAGAGGAGATTTTCGGAAAACGTCCTTTTGGATCTGCTCCGTTAGAGGATCCTGATTAATATATAAAACCAAAACAGTCATGGCAAACGGATTTAAAAGATTTGAACACGAATCGATAAAGTCGAAAGAAAACATCAAGCGTAATATTCGTCACGCTTTATCAGAAAAAAGGAATACCCCGCTATTGAATGTCAATACGGCAGCTCCTGCTTTCTTTCCGTCTGATGATCTCACTATCGATTTTGTTAAGAATTTTCGCGAATCCGGAGGTATTTTTGTGCCCTGTGTGAAAAATGATTTCGCTCAACGTTTGACACAACTATTGATAGGGAAAAGGTATGAACGCATTTATAGTTCCAATCCTTCTCTGAATCATGTTTTAGAACGGGAAAATATCCCCTTTCTTAAATTTGTCGAACCCAAAGAGCCTGCCGACGT
>JAKPTX010000257.1 GCA_029570835.1 Bacteroidota bacterium | reverse complement strand
GTTGAACAACCAGCTGCTCCGGAAGAACAACCGGTTGCTACTGAAACAGCTCCTGCTCCAAAGCCAAAAACTCAAACTACAACTCCAAAAACTGAAGAGGCTAAACCGGCACCAAAAAAAGCTGATCTTCAAGTACAACCTGAAACAAAAAAAGAGATTGACTTTAATTCACTAACACTGGAACAAAAATTAGCTATTTTTGATCAATTGACTGAAGAACAAAAAAAAGCAACTTTGAAAGAAGTTGAAGCACAAAAAAATGCAGCTGTTGGTGGTGGTAAAAAAACTCCAAAAAAGAAATAATCTACAAACAATAGCAAAAAAAAGAGGCTGGAAACAGCCTCTTTTTTTTATACCGCTACTTGAGCTTTAATGTGTGGATGGGGATCGTAATCTACTAATTCAAAATCCTCAAATTTGAATTCATCAATAGATTTAACTTCCGGATTGATAATCATTCTGGGAAGTTTTCGTGGTTCTCTCGACAATTGAGTTTCTACCTGTTCAAAGTGATTGGTGTAAATATGAACATCCCCAAAAACATGTACAAAATAGCGTGGTTTGAGATCACAAACCTGAGCTATCATCATGAGCAGTAAGGAGTAGGAAGCAATATTAAACGGAACACCTAAGAAAAGATCGGCACTACGCTGATACATTTGGCAAGAAAGCTCATCCCCATCAACATAAAATTGGAACAGAATATGACAGGGAGGTAGTTTCATTTGATCAATTTCACCTACATTCCAGGCGTTGACAAGCATTCTTCTGGAGTCGGGATTGTTTTTAATTTGATCGATTACCATTTTGATTTGGTCGATCAATTCTCCCTCTTTGGTTTCCCAGGCTCTCCACTGTTTGCCGTAAATAGGACCTAAATTCCCGTTTTCATCAGCCCATTCGTCCCAAATTGAAACTTTATTCTCTTTGAGATATTGAATATTGGTACTTCCTTTCAAAAACCATAGCAGTTCATAAATAATGGAACGCAAATGGAGTTTTTTTGTGGTTAATAAAGGAAATCCTTCATTCAAGTCAAATCTCAGTTGGTGACCAAAAAGACTCTTTGTCCCGGTTCCTGTTCTGTCGGTTTTCAAGGAGCCTTCCTCTTTGATTAACCTCATTAGATCAAGATATTGTTTCATAGTGGTATCTATTAAATTTGAGCATAAAAAGGGTGATGTT
>JAKPTX010000182.1 GCA_029570835.1 Bacteroidota bacterium | reverse complement strand
TTACTTCAAAAGTAGCCTTTATGCTCGACTTTGCTTTGCTCGTTACCGTGATGGTTGCTGTTCCTGCAGCTTGTGCTGTTAAGCCTCCTGCTGAGTCTACTTTTACCACTGCTTCATTGCTTGATTTCCAAGTTACACTCTTATTCGTTGTATCACTTGGAGTGATTTCAATTTCTAATGTTTGTGTATCACCGACATTCATTGTTGCTACACCATTCTTTATCGTGATGGCTGTTGGTAATACATCTACTACTACTGGTTGATCATCATCTGGATCTTCTTCAACTGGTTTGTCACAACCTATGAATACGAACAACAGTGTTAGTACTAGCAAAAATGCTATCCATTTTTTCATTTCATTCCTCCTGTTTTTTTGTCGTTATGCTATTGTCAAGTTAATATAACCTTTCGCATTCCGCAATTATTCTATCATTTTCTCCTATTCTATGCAAGTGTTTTCAAAAAAAACTACTATTATCCATTATGTCATAATGTGAAATCAAAAAAAGTCATCTTTTTATAGATGACTTTCTAGTAGATCCTATTTATTATCCATATATAGCGATGAAATCAGCATTTAATTGATCAATAATTGTTTCTATTGCTTGACTTACATCGGTATTATTCAGAACTGCATTCATGATTGTTGTTGCTGGTACTCCTGAATAATTTAATTTGAAACCATCAAAAATCGGGTCAAACAATACTTTTTCTGCTGTATAGAATAATACTGCTTCTATTGAATTTTGATCGTCTAATCTAGCTTCTAAGCTTTGTCTTTTTGTTGCTTCCGCGTCAAAAGTAGGATCTTTCTTTTGATTTAATGTTGTATTGATAAACATATCAATAACAGCGCGATAAACTCCTTCATAAGTAACTCCAGCAGGATAGTTCGTCTCACGACCTTCTGCCATCATATGAACAGAATCACCAACACCGTTGATATATGTTTTTGTAACGGCAATGTTATCCGGTCTTGGGAAAGGAACATAACCATATTCTGTATTACCCTCTCCCCATAAATTTGCTGGCCAACGGTTAGATGCCATAACAAACCAATATTCTCCTGGTTGGAAAATTGCTCTTCCTTCTTGGAAACTAGCTACTTTTTGGTCATAGTCTATTGCTTTATCCCAAGCTCCTCCACTCATAACATTTTGTAATGCTTTAACTGCATCTAATGAATAAGTATGAGTTAAATTCAATTTTAGTGAAATATGGTCAGCAAGTTTTACACCACCTGCCTGTACCATTCCTGCCCACATCAATTGTGGAGCACCTGACATTACCCAGTTATTGGCTGGCAACAATGATTGTGCATTTAAACACCATTCAACATAGCGACTATAAGTCCAATTTCCTTCATTGAAAATTTCAGCTGGTGATTGTAAATTGTACTTTTTAATCATTCCATAGTTGTAAAATAAGCCATCGATAACATAGATTTTTGTATCAGAAATTCCTGTTGTAGCAATATATAATTTTTGCTTGTATGTTCCCACTTGACGTTGGAACGCTTCAATTTGACCTCGTCCATAACGGTCAAAGAATTCAGTAGTATCATGTGCTGCATTGCCATTGACAAATGTTGGTAACCATTCGGCTGAAACAACATAAAAATCAGCTTGTGGTGTTCCTGCAGCCGCTTGAGCGTTAATCCAATTATATCGTTCTGCTCCCCATGGTGCTGAATCAGGATATGCTACAATCTTAATTGTACAATTATACAATGTTTGCACATCAGTCCAAGCTTGCTGTTTAGCCATTTTATCACTTGCAGCGTATTTGTCAGTAAATGGATTTGTTGTTTCTAATTCTGATGAAGCATTCATGATAGATATTACATATCCTTGTAAATCAGGATAAGTAAGATTTTCTGTCTCATCTGGTTTTACTGATACTTTAAAATAATCACTTTGAACACTAGTATCTACTGTAGATATCGCATAAATATATGTTGTTCCTTCTGAAATTCCTGTTAATACCCCTCTTGAGTCAATCGTGGCAACTTCCTCTTTACGAGAATGCCAAGTTACACTTTGATCAACACCTTCTGGATAAACAGAAGCCGTATATCTTGTTGGATATCCTACTGTTACTGAACTTAATCCATCAATAACAATACTCGTTGGTTTTATAACCGGAACGTCTGGATTTTCTGTACTAGCAGCTTTTACAGTGATAACACGCTCTGCTTTAAGCGCTGTGTTTTCTACTGATGTTGCTGTGATTGTTACTGTTCCTTCAGCAACTCCTGTTACTTTACCCTTTGTATCTACTGTTGCTATTGCTGTATCGCTTGATGTAAAGGTTGCTTCGTTACTTGCTCCGCTAGGTAGGGCTGTAACTCCTAACATAATTGTCTTTCCTACCTCTACTTCATTTCTTCCGGTTAGAGCTATTGATGTTACTGCAATATGTACTGCATTTACCGTTACTTCAAAAGTAGCCTTTATGCTCGACTTTGCTTTGCTCGTTACCGTGATGGTTGCTGTTCCTGCAGCTTGTGCTGTTAAGCCTCCTGCTGAGTCTACTTTTACCACTGCTTCATTGCTTGATTTCCAAGTTACACTCT
>JAKPTX010000245.1 GCA_029570835.1 Bacteroidota bacterium | reverse complement strand
GTAACCATTAAAGAACAAAAGGCAAGTATCCGCGATTATGGACGGGGAATCCCTTTAAAGAGCGTTGTTGACTGCGTTTCTAAAATCAATACCGGTGGAAAATTTGATGACAGTAGCGCTTATGATACTGCTATCGGAATGAATGGAGTGGGAGTCAAAGCAGTAAACGCCCTATCCATTAAGTTTGGTGTCCAAAGTTGGGTTGATGGGAAAACTAAAATTGCTGAATTTTCCGAAGGAAAGATGACCAGCGAAACTAAAATTGAAAAATCAAATGAACCCTCAGGAACATTAGTCTCTTTTATTCCCGATGATACCCTGTTTGAAAACTTTCACTGGTACAATGAATATATTGAACGGATGATGTGGAACTATGTGTATCTCAACAGAGGACTCACTATTCTGTTCAATGGAAAAAAGTTTTTCTCTAAAAATGGGTTATTGGATCTTTTGAACAATAATGTCGAAGGAGAAATGTTATACCCCCCTATTCACCTAAAAGATGATATGTTTGAGTTTGCATTGGCGCATACGAACAGAAGATATGGAGAGGAGTATCACTCATTTGTAAACAGTCAAAACACAACACAAGGTGGAATGCACCAACAAGCTTTCAGGGAAGCGATTGTGAAAACATTCAGAGATTTTTACAAAAAAGATTATGATCCCAGTGATATCAGAAACTCCATTGTGGCTGCTATCTCCATCAAAGTTAAAAATGCCATTTTTGAGTCTCAAACCAAAACCAAGCTGGGATCTCAGCACATGACTCCCGGAGGACAAACCATTCGTAATTACGTTAATGATGTAGTATCCAGATTGTTAGATAAGTATCTGCACATGAATCTTGAAGTGGCTGACATCATTCAAAAACGAATTGTGGAGTCTGAAAAGGAAAGAAAAGAGATTGCCAACATTAAAAAAGGTTCGAGAGAGTTGCAAAAAAAGGTGAGCCTTCACAACTCTAAATTAAGAGATTGCAGAATCCATTATAACTCAACAGACCCGCGCAGATTGGAATCCTCCATTTTTATTACTGAAGGAGATTCTGCTTCCGGATCGATCACCCAATCCCGGGATGCCAACACGCAAGCCGTATTTAGTCTGCGAGGAAAACCTCAAAACACCTTTAAAAAGAGCAAAAGAGTAATCTATGAAAATGAGGAGTTCAGCTTACTGCAAGCAGCACTGAATATTGAAGAGGGAATGGACGGATTACGCTACAATAATGTAATTATTGCTACTGACGCGGATGTGGACGGAATGCATATCCGTTTGTTGTTGCTCACCTTCTTCCTGAAATATTTCCCTGATCTGATTAAGGGAGGACATGTGTATATCCTTCAAACTCCGCTCTTTAGAGTAAGAAACAAACAAAAAACGATGTACTGCTATTCTGAATTAGAAAAGGAAGAAGCAGTAGCAGAATTGGGTGGAAAACCTGAAATCACGAGATTTAAAGGGTTAGGTGAGATCTCACCTGCCGAATTTAAAACTTTTATAGGAAAAGGGATTAAGTTAGAGCCGGTTGTGCTGGAAAAAGGAACCAATTTGGATCTTTTACTCGAGTTTTATATGGGTGACAATAATCCTGACAGACAACAATTTAT
>JAKPTX010000225.1 GCA_029570835.1 Bacteroidota bacterium | reverse complement strand
GTCCAGCTGCGCTGGGACGTGCGCGCCACCACCGCCCTGCCGCCGGACGTGAAGGAACGCCTCGCCAGGCTGGCGGGCAGCCGCATCACCGGGGAGGGGATTTTGATCATCGAAGCCCGGCGCTACCGCACCCAGGAGCAGAACCGCTTTGATGCCGTCCAGCGGCTGGTGGCATTGGTGCAAAAGGCGCTGGAAGCGCCCAAGCCGCGCAGGAAAACCCGCCCCTCGGTGACAGCCAGCGCGGCGCGGGTGGGTGCCAAGCGGCAGCGCGGCGAACTGAAACGCATCCGCCGCTACAACCCGGAGGAGTGGGAGTAACTCCCTCCCAGCAGGGAAGCTTTTCACAAATTACAGGGTAAACCGATAAAAAACGCCATTGCATTGGCTTATGTACTGAAGTAAATCCGGTGGGTAGATTGGGTTGAACGTGATCGCCAGCTTGGTCACGCCACTCGCGTTGCTCGTCTAAAGAACGCAATTCTGATTTTTAACCAGCGCTCCCGTAATGCAGGCGAACTGGTTCTCGTTATAACAATTTCAATCAATTATATTGAATACAATAATTATCCATTGTTCCATAAAGCTTTCTTGCAAGTGTTTTTAGTTATTCGTATAAAATATATATATATTGAATATTAATAAAGAAGCCATTTATTGCTAATGTGCTTCTGTATACAAACTGGACAAAAATTTGCGTTTTCAAGAGATAGGCGGATCAAATGCAAGCACATGAAACCATATTAAAGCCTTTTTTAGAAGGCACAAGACAATATGTTATCCCGTTATTTCAAAGATCCTATAGCTGGAATTCAAATAACTGGAAAATATTATGGAATGATTTATACGCATTGTATTCTGAGGGAAAAAATAGGAAACACTTTTTAGGTGCTTTTGTGTCAATGCCTATTGATATGACTCCGTCTGGAGTTACAAAATATTTATTAATTGATGGTCAACAAAGAATCACTACAATTTTTTTAATTCTGGCTGCAATTAGGGACTTGGCAAAAGATAACGATGAAAATTTATCGGATCAAATTAATGAGCTGTACTTAATTAACAAATTTGCTAAGGAGACTAATAAATATAAACTTTTTCCAAGTCAAACTGATAGGGAGCAATATATATCAATAATTAACAATAGAGCAAACTTGGATGAAAATAATAATATTGTTAAAGCCTATCGGTATTTTCGCCACAAGCTAGAATCAAAACAAGATACTGGACAACCAATTGATTTAAATAAATTTCAAAATATTCTCTTAGAAGAAATTATGGTTGTTGATATTGTTTTGGATCGAGATGAAAATCCTTATTTAATATTCGAAAGCTTAAATGCAAAAGGTGAACCTCTAACACAAGCTGATCTAGTACGTAATTTTATCCTAATGTGTATTACAGATACAGCTGATCAAGAGCTTGCATATCATGATTTTTGGCTACCCATGCAAAATACTCTTGGTAATGAACTTACATTATTTATCTGGCGTTATCTTATAAAAGACAGTACAAGTGGAAAGTTTATACGCCAAAATGAAATATATGATGAAGTTAAACAAAGATTGATTGGTGCGGACTCAGCGAAAGTTATTGATTTTTTGATGGATATGCATACTTTTTCAAATTATTATCAACGTTTATTAAACCCTGATAATGAAATCAATTTAAATATTCGTAAGCATTTGAAGAGAATTAACCGTTGGGATATAAAAACAATTTACCCATTCTTGTTAAACCTATATAGGGATTATGAAGCTAAACGCGTGTCCTCAGTTGATTTTTGTAAAATATTGGAACATATTGAATCATTTGTAGTGAGACGTTCATTCTGCCGTATTAGTAACAATGCACTTAACAAGATCTTTCTTGCTCTTTATAAAAGTGTTGACCCAAATGATTATGTAAACTCTGTTGCTATGGAGCTATTAAGGCGTGATTGGCCTGGAGATTCAATGTTTAGAAATTATTGGGACGAAATGGAAATTTATAACAGTGGAACAGAAAAATGTAGACATATTTTGGAATCCCTAGAAGAGCGAATGACGTCAAATAATGAACCTGTGGATTTAAGCAATGACCAAATAACAATAGAACATATAATGCCACAAACATTGAATGAAGAATGGGAACAGCAATTAGGCGAAAAAGCCGAATCAATACACGAAACATATCTGCACACTATTGGTAATTTAACCTTGACCGGTAGAAATTCTGAAATGGGTAATATTTCTTTTTCCGAGAAGAGAAGATTTTTACAGCAAAGTAACTTTGCATTAAATAAAGATGTTGTTACTAACATTATTTGGAGTGATGTAACCATTCGTAAGCGTGCAGGTTTTTTATTTACTGTGGCTTTACAAATATGGCCGCACCCAGGTGGTAGAGATGTCCAGCTAGATGGACAGCCTGGTCAACAAAGTAATCCAACCGGTAGAAAGCCAACAGGATACATGCTTTTTGGGACTGAGCATCCGGTAGATACTTGGCGGCAAATGTTATTGAACGTGCTTGGTGAATTAGCCGAAACACATGGTAATGATTTCACCATAAAAGCGACTAAAGTGAATACAAACAGGCGTACTCACATTTCAACTCAACCTGATAACATGATTGCACCATTAAAAATATATGGGAGCCCCCTTTACGTTGAAGGTAATCAGAGCTCGAGAAGTGTTCTTTGGCTAATAAACGAATTATTACTTGCTCTCGGTGATAGTAGAGAGGATTTTGAGGCATACTGGTAAGAGAAAAAGGATTGATGGGATTGCATAGTTTGCAGGTTAGGTTGCAAATGATCCCATTTCAGTTATTTGCACAATCCTTGCAGTAAATCACAATGCCTACATGGATTAAAAATTCACGCTGTAGAGATAGGATGTGACTTGTCCCGAAAGACGCATGTCATAACGAGAGTTTTGTACTAAAGGAGTCTTTTTTGAATGAGGGATTGGTACAACTCCTACGCTACCTTGCTGGATAGATTCTTGGCTTATTCCTCCGCCATAAACGCCTTGACTGCCAGGATGACCTGGCGCAGCACATCCAGCGAACGCTCCACATCCCCGGGGATTTCCAGCCCGTGGTCGGCGCCCGGCACAAGCACGGCGCGCCCGCCGGTGACGGCGCACAGTTCCTCCAGCACATCCGCCCGGTAGTAGGGGTCGGCGGTGCCTGCGGCAAACAGGCTGGCGGGCTGCACCTGCCGGA
>JAKPTX010000215.1 GCA_029570835.1 Bacteroidota bacterium | reverse complement strand
GTTTCTAGCCATGACTTTTCCGCTGTGATAAGCGAACCACAAATAGGAAAGATAATTGAATCCCTGGATACTATCCGAATACTTGATCCTGCTTGTGGAAGTGGTGCGTTTCTAATGGGATTACTGCATAGAATGCTGTTTATTATTAATCGAATTGATCCTAACCTCATGCATTGGAAACAGAAGTTGTTGGACAGCATCCAGGACAACATTTTCAAAGAGCATGTAAATAAACAACTGAAATATCAGAATTTCGAGTACATCATCAAACTCGGACTGATACGGAACAGCATTTTTGGCATAGATATTCAACCAATTGCAGTTGAGATTTCCAGGCTCAGGTTATTCTTGTCGCTCATCGTTGACGAGTCAATAGACGATAAAGCAGATAATCGAGGCATACTTTCACTGCCCAACCTGGATTTCAAAATTGTTGCAGCAAACTCTCTTATCGATCTTCCTTTAGATGTAGACACTATCTTGGTATCTTACATTGATCAACTGGCTGAGTTGAGAAACGAGTACTTCTCAGCTAATAGTACACGAAAAGCGGAAATAGCCCACAAATACATTTCAGTTAGAAATGAACTAGCGAAGCAAGCTGGTATTTGGCAAGATAAAAACAAAAACTTGCTAAAACTAGTTGCTTGGGATCCCTTTTCGAATGATAAATGTGATTGGTTTGAACCCAAATGGATGTTCGGTTTTGATAAATTTGACATCGTTATTACAAATCCCCCCTACCTGGGAGAAAGAGAACATAAGGAAGTATTCCGTGCCGTTAGGCAAGGATCACTGAAAGAGTTCTACATGGGTAAAATGGATCTGTTTTACTTCTTCATACATCTGGCTTTAAATATCACTCATCCTAATGGAGTAGTAGCATTTATTACAACTAACTACTTTATTACAGCTGATGGAGCTCTAAAGTTAAGACAAGATTTAAAGAATCGTTCTACCTTATTGCAACTCATCAACTTTAATGAACTTAAGATTTTCCAGTCGGCCCTGGGGCAACATAATATGATCACTATATGTCAGAGAAATAATTCTGATTCAGATTGTGCCAATACATCAATTACAACAAGAACAGGGATTGCAACGAATGATATTCTTGAAAGCATTATGTTGGGAAAGGACTTTATGACACAGTACTATTCAGTCCCTTTTGTATCTCTATTTGATACAAGCAACTGTTATATCAGGCTTACTTCAGCACAAGAAACGGGGATATCTATTGAAAACATTCTTGATCGCATTAGAAACAATGAAAGACTTGGGGATGTATGCCACATAAATCAGGGGGTGGTTAGTGGATGTGACTTTGTTTCAGCTAAAGATTTACTTAAGTTTAAGAATTTACATCAAGGTGATGGTATATTCGTTTTAGACCTGCTAAAAGAGCGAGATCTTTGGAAGATTGGAACCTTCAATGATAACGAAAAGGAACTCTTAAAGCCGTTCTTTAAAAACTCTGATATTAGTAGATACTGGTCAAAGAGTATTTCAGATAAGCTTCTACTATACTATAAAGGCAAGTTGGATGAAGAAAGATTCCCGAATGTGTTAAAACATTTGCAAGAATTTCAACCAATTCTTGAAGAGAGGTTAGTCAGATATGGAGAGAAATATCATTGGACATCACTTCACAGAAGTCGCGATGAGACAATATTTACTTCTTCAAAAATTGTGGTTCCATACAGAACTTGTCAGAATACTTTCACGTATAATGAGACTGACTGGTTTTGCAGTGCTGACTGCTACATAATAAAAAAAAAAGATACAACGCTATCTTTGAAGTATATATTAGCCCTATTGAATAGCAAGCTCTACTACGTATGGCTTTATCATAGAGGGAAAAGAAAAGGAAACACTCTTGAATTGTATAAAACGCCCTTATCAGCCATTCCGATTAAGCGAATTTCCACAGATGACCAGAATGAGTTTATCAACCTTGTTGATGAGATTATGATGAGAAAATCAGAAAACCCAAACTCCAACACTTCCGAAATGGAACATAAGATCGACAGGTTGGTTTATGATTTGTACTGCCTCACTGAAGATGAGATCAGTCTAATCGAGAGCTTTAATGTTTAAGAGAGAGGGGGTAATAAAATGCAGAACCTACTAACGCTGGGAAAAGGTCATAATCGATGAATAGCGATAGTTTCTTTGACTCTTTCTCAATGCATACAGAAGTGAAACTCAAGCTCTACAATGAATACCTCCAGAAATATCTGAGGATATTGCTTAATGCCGATTACATTAACACAATCCATATATATGACCTATTTTGTGGTAAAGGTGAAACCGATGGAGGGCAAGTTGGCAGTGCTCTGATTAGTGTTAAACAAGCAATATCGTCAGCATGTATTTATACGAAATCAAAAAGAATTATAGTACATCTTAGCGATAAAAACAAAGCCTTCTGTGAAGAATTAAAGTTTAGGTTGGCTTCGATAGCAATACCTGCAAACATTGAAGTTTCTGTTCAGTGTAAAGGGTTCAAGGATGAAGTGGGTAACATCATTTCACGTCATGATCATGAGAAAAACTCAAAGGTGCTTTTCTTTATTGATCCTTACGGATATAAGGACACTCCACCTAAAACTCTTCTTGATCTTAAGCAAAACCCCAACACAGAAATCATGCTTTTCCTGCCTGTAAGCTTTATCTATAGATTTATCGATAGTCCAAAAAGTAATCCAACACTTTATAAGTGGAAGACTTTCATGTCAATAACAGGAAGACCTAAAGATTTATTGAAAATCGTTGATCTAATAACTAAAAGATTCTCTCTAGCAGGTTTCTACTCAGGTTCCTTTATTTTAAATAACCAGCAAAATAGTAATAAGTATGCCATATTCTTTGTCTCTTCCAATGTATATGGTTTGGAGAAGTTCAATGAAACGAAATGGGCAATTGATCCCATTGACGGATCGCAGATGTGCCGAAATTTCACTGGAGAAGTAATTCCAAGTATAGCGGAAGAATGGCGACTAGCGAGCCTAGATAAACTATCTAATTCAATTAAGGAGCACATTTCAGCAAAACCAAACAAGATGATTGATAATATTGAACTCTACGATGTCGTGATCAGGCAAGGATTTCTTCCTCGTCACTTCAATGAGGTTTGGAAAAAAAAACCATTCCTAAAAAGGGAGTTTCTCACATCGAAAACAAGATCAAACTATATTGGTTATGATTACACAAAGAGAGACCCTCTTGTCAAATTCTGGCTACAATAAGGACAATGATGAATAAACTACTACGTAAAACTTTATTGTATAAAACTGGTGTAGAATACGGCGACTACACAATTAACCATGTGTTGGGTTGTTCTCATGGTTGCACTTATCCATGCTATGCATTTATGATGGCTCGCAGATTTGG